>JAFRGH010000213.1 GCA_017433945.1 Mogibacterium sp.
GAAAAACTAGCCCTTGCGGGGCTAGTCAGTCTGTCCGATTACTATGCCGAACGGCACATGTTGAAGTTGATTTGAACCGCCGTATGCCGAACGGCACGTACGGTGGTGTGAAAGGGGCTACAAGTTAGCCCCTATTCGATTCGGATCTTAGCACATACAAAAAAAGGAATTAGAGTCGTAGCAGATGGATGCTATGAATATATTGCGAGTAATTATTGTGAATTGTGTTGTTGTATACAAAATCATTTAGTATAATTGCCTAAATAATTAATGAAAACAACATAATGTCTTAATAAAATGGCTGATAATCAAGTAAACTTTTCCCCGAATGTAAACATCACATGCACATGTTCATTCGGGATTTTTATCACAAAATTTGCTTGAGAGACATAAAAGACATGCACTGATAAAATGCACTGGCATAATACATTGATAAAACGTGCAGATAAAACACAATGCAGATAAAGCACAATATCGAGAAACAATAAACGTATAAGGTATACAAGGGATATGGGGGCAAAAACGAATACAAAGACAAAGACAAGAAGTGTAACATATAAATACATCATGTTGTTCAGCGCGCTGCTGCTGCTGACCAACATGATTCTTGGCGTTGTCATGTACAACCAGTCCAGGCTCACTGTGCGCGAGCTGGTACGCAAGAACATGCTCTCTGTTTCCAATACTGCTGCCGGTCTGATGGACGGAGATACTCTCGGGTCATTTACAAAAGATGATGTAGGGTCTGCCGAGTGGCAGGCTGTGATAGATGAGCTGTCGGTATTCCAGACCAACAATGACATTGAATTCATATACACCGTCCGAAGGGAAAGAAGTGCCGATGGTGACAAATACGTATTCGTCGTAGATCCGGATCCGGAGAATCCGGGGGAGCTCGGTGAAGAAATAGTTGTGACGGAGGCTGTGGTTTCGGCAGCAGACGGCGTTGCCAGTGTAGACAGCGAGCCTGCGCAGGATGAATGGGGATATTTTTACAGCGCATACAGCCCGGTCTTCGATTCAAAAGGCAAGGTTTCCGCCATTGTCGGAGTGGATTTTGATGCCGCATGGTATGACGCGCAGATCAGGGAGCACATGAAGCCTGCCATATACATAACCGCTATATTCATGCTGGTTTGTGTGGCAATTGTGGGACTGTTTTCGAGGAAAATGCTGGAGCGTCTCAATATGCTTAATTCCAAGCTGTCAAATCTGACGGTGAGCGTTGACGAGCTCATCACAGAACTCTCGACAGAGTCCAATGTATGGCTCAACGCTGACACAGGGGCGGAGATAGGTGAAAAGGCCGAAAGACCGGCCACCCGCAATATGAATGATAACGGTGATGAGATAGATGTTCTCAGCGGGCGGCTGCAGGATATGGAGGAAGAGCTAAAGCTTTACCAGGCTTTTGCTCATGTCAGGGCCTGCACCGATTCGCTGACGGGAGTCAGAAACACTACCGCATATACCGAGATCAAGGATTCACTCAACAGGCGGATCTCTCAGGAGAGCGTAAGCTTTGCGGTAATTGTTTTTGATATCAACTATCTTAAGAAGATAAACGATTGCTACGGGCATGCAGCAGGTGATGAAGTGATACGCAGCGCGGGCAGAGTTATTGCCAGAGCGTTCGGACATGCTGTCACATTCCGCGTCGGAGGAGATGAGTTCCTCGTACTGGATGAAGCAGCTACCGTGGACGGGATAGAGGAAAAAATCAAGCAGCTCAGAGAGTCGATCGATGAGTATAATGCCGGACGGGATGAACCGAAGCTCTCGCTGTCGATCGGCTACTCATTCTACGAGCCGGATCAGGACAAGTCCGTACGCGAGGTGTTTGTCCGTGCGGATGAGGCCATGTATGAGAACAAGCAGACCATGCACAATAAGCTGTAGCAGGGACGGACAGGGTACAATTACTATCAGGCTTGCAGGATATGGCTGATAATCAAAACAAGATCGCGACAGACATTCTGCGGTCAGAATGAATATATCCATAAAGCAGTAATGATGAGCTTGCGCTTCAACGTATTTCATTATTACTGCTTCTTTTATTTATGTGATATCCCCAATATGTGCAGCTGGTTTGTGCAGCCGTATGCCAATTTTCGTCAAAAAAAATAGTGCTTGCATGGGCCGCTGATGGTAAAATAAAATTAACTGATTGTCGGCATCATATGAGCAGGCAATTACACTATCTATACTCTGATAAATAAGATGATAAAATGCATAGATCAATGGCATAGCAAAGCAGCGTAGATTACAGCAGATACATTAGTAGATTAAATATAGATCAAAGGTAGATTGATATATGAACAAATATGAACGGGACAATATTAGAAGATTGAGGCCGTATTTGCCTGAATGCACTGTGCTGCTCAGGAAAAACGGTGCGTTTCCTCTTGACAGGCCCTGCAGGATCTTTGCCTGCGGAAACGGCGTGAGGTTTACCGTCAAAGGAGGCACAGGCTCAGGTGAGGTCAATTCGCGATTTTTCATCAATGTTGAACAGGGACTCAGGGAGGCCGGCTTCGATGTAGAGACTAATGACTGGTCAACTATGTACAGCTATTATCTTGACGAGGCAAAACGCAGACATCATGAGGCGATCAAGACTCGCGCGAAGGATGACAAGCTGAGCCTCCTGTCCGCATCCATGGGTATGGTAATGCCGGAGCCGGAATACCGAATACGCCTTGATTACAGCTGCGATGCTGCAATATACGTTCTGGCGCGCATCTCGGGTGAAGGAAATGACAGGATGGCTGTCAAAGGCGACTTTAAGCTGACTGACAGTGAGGTCAGGGATATACTTGACCTGAATGCGAGATATGACAAATTCATGCTTGTTCTGAATACGGGCGGGCCGGTGGACCTGAGCCCGGTTGCTGATGTGGGCAATATTTTAGTGCTGTCACAGCTTGGTGTCGAGACAGGCGCGGCTCTTGCGGACATACTGCTCGGCAGGAGCTATCCGTCCGGGAAACTGGCAACGACCTGGTCGGCTTATGAGGACTATTGCAGCGTCGGCGAGTTTGGCAAGCGTGATGACACAAGATACAGAGAAGGTATATTTGTCGGATACAGATATTTTGACGCATTCGGCCCTGAGCCGATGTTTCCGTTTGGCTATGGGCTTGGATACACTGATTTTGAAATGAAAAACGCGGCTGTCAGCGCTGACGGACCGGAGATCACGGTCGCTGCTGAGCTTAGTAATATTGGCGGCTGGAGCGGCAAGGAGACCTTACAGGTCTATCTGTCCTGCCCTCAGGGAAGGCTCGGAAGAGAGATCAAGAGCCTTGCAGGTTTTGCGAAAACGGCCGAGCTTGAACCTGGTGCTTCACAGACGGTAAGTGTCAGCTTTGATATCCGTGATTTTGCGGCGTACGATTCCGGCGCAAAGGCTGAAGCCGGAGATGCAGATGAGTCTAGGACCGGCAGCTCAAGCGCAGAGGCTGCGGCCGGCGGCTTTGTGCTTGAAGAGGACGACTATATTATCCTTGCGGGAACGAGCAGCGCAAACGCTCTTCCTGTTGGAGTGCTGCATCTCGGAAGCGATCATATTGTCAGAGAGGCAAAGTCACTGTTCCCTGCTCCGGATTTTGAGGACCTTAAGCCGGCGGATCTGACACGAAGCGATGAAAATACAGCTGGATCGGATGCAGCTCATGCCGCTCAGTCCGGTGTCTGCAGAGGCTTTGATATAAGCGGCCTCGAAGCGATTGATCTCAATCTCAGCGACTGCACTGCTGAGCATCCCGAGGGTACGGGCAGCGGCATATACAGAGCCGGTGATGCAGCGATTTCATATCTATCGGGAGCTGAGCTGGCATATCTGAACACAGGAGCGTTTGACCCTAAGAAGCGTATGCCGAATGTTATCGGGGATTCTGCTTCAACTGTTGCAGGGGCGGCAGGTGAAACGACATCGATGTTCAGGCAGTTTGGTATAGACAACATCGTGATGGCAGACGGTCCTGCCGGAGTGAGGATCGCCAGGAGGTATTACGAGGACAAAAAAGGCAGACATTCTGTCGGACTTCCGATACCTGAGAGCATGCTTGAATTCATTCCTGCTCCGGCAAGGAAGCTGATCGAAATGGCCGGCCGGCCGAAAAAAGGAGTGAAGATCGAAGAACAATTCTGCACAGCGATTCCGATCGCGACTGCTGTTGCCCAGAGCTTCAACACGGAATTTGCCGAGATTTGCGGCGACGTTGTGGGCAGCGAAATGGATATCTTCGGGATCGACCTGTGGCTGGCGCCTGCGCTCAACATACACAGAAACGTGCTTTGCGGACACAATTTTGAGTATTTTTCGGAAGATCCTGTAGTAAGCGGCAAATTCGCAGCCGCACTGACACGCGGTGTGCAGAGCCACCCTGGACGCGGCGCTACTATTAAGCATTTTGCCGCCAACAACCAGGAAACTAACCGCTATGCTAATAACAGCGTGATCAGCGAGAGAGCGCTTCGCGAGATTTACCTGAAGGGCTTTGGCATCTGCATCAGAGAGTCAGACCCGATGGCGCTGATGACCTCATACAATCTGCTGAACGGAGAGCATACCTCTGAGAGCAGAGCACTTACAGAGATCGCGCGCGAGGAATTCGGCTTTGACGGGCTCATCATGACCGACTGGGTGATCGCGGGGGATCTGCTGCTGGCCGGAGGATCAAAATACGGAACGCCTGATCCGGCTAAGGTCGCGGCGGCAGGCTCGAGCCTGTTCATGCCTGGCGGACGCAAGGATCATAGGAAAATATTGAAGGGTCTCGAGAACGGTACGGTCACGATAGAGCAGCTCCGCGAAAACGCGGGATGGATACTGCACGTGCTGAGACGGCTCGGGAAATACTGAAAAAACTGGAGGACTGGATTTTGGAAACAATGCAAATCAATGATATTCACAAAGATATTATCCTGGAGGACTGCCCATACTGCGGCGGCGCGGGGCTGCTTGAAGAGGAGAACGGATGGAGCTGGTATGCGATATGCATGGACTGCGGCTCGCAGACAGCATCGATTGAATACAAGACTCCTGAGAAGCGTGAAGAGGCAGCGCAAAAGGCTGCTTCCCTGTGGAACCGGGGCAAGGTCGTGCGAGCGGATCTGGGCGAGTGATCGTAGCGGCCAATTCTCGGAGCTGATTAAGCTCGAACATCGGAAAACCTCAGCATCAATAACGTATTAATCAAAAAATAAGTATATAATATAGGAGACGCATTATTTGAAAGTTTACAAAAAAATCTCGGCTGCAGAAGCAAATAGGGAAGCAGCCGTTACAGAATCCGCAATCGAAGAAACAAGTCCTGACGTATCACAGGAAGAAGCCGTATCATCTGCTGCCTCTGATGCAAAGATAATACCGATCATCGCCGGTGAGCTTGGCATAAGGACAACGCAGGTCGAAGCGGTCATCGGACTGATCGACGGCGGAGCGACTATACCGTTTATTGCCCGTTACCGCAAGGAGGCTACGGGCGCGCTTGATGACGAGACTCTGAGATCCCTCGATGAGAGGCTCAGATATCTCCGCAACCTTGAGGACCGCAAGGCGACCATACTCGCTACAATAGACGAGCAGGGCAAGCTCACGGATGAACTCAGGGCAAAGATAGAGGCAGCGGAAACATCTGCTGTTCTTGAGGATCTGTACAGGCCGTACAAGCCGAAGCGCAAAACGCGCGCGGACATAGCGAGGGAAAAGGGCCTGCAGGGACTTGCCGATTTCATGACAAAGGGCATGGCAGGCGATCCGATCACTGAGGCTGAAAAATACATTTCCGCGGAAAAGGATGTCGCTGACGCCAAGACTGCGATGCAGCTCGTGCAGGATATAATCGCAGGCGATATTTCGGACAACGCCGATTACCGCGCCTGGATCAGGAACCGTACCTCAAAGGCCGGAGAGCTGGTTTGTTCTCTTGGCGCTGAAGGCAAAAAAGCCGTGGAGGCAGAGGAGAGAACGGTATACGAGAATTACTATGATTTTCGCGAAGCGGTCAGGAGCATACCCGGCCACAGAGTGCTCGCTATAAACAGGGGCGAAAAGGAAAAGGTGCTTGCGGTTTCGATAGAGGCGCCGGTCGATGATATTCTGGATTATCTGGACCGAAAGGTCACACGCAGGGTCACTGATGAGAGTCTGCCGTATGTGACTGCGGCCATAGAGGATGCATATAAGAGACTCATCGCTCCATCAATCGAGACCGAGATAAGGAACAGCCTGACTGAGGCAGCTGAGGAGGGAGCTATAAAGGTCTTTGGCTCTAATCTGCAGCAGCTGCTGATGCAGCCTCCTGTACACGGCAAGACGGTTCTCGGATGGGACCCGGCTTTTCGCACAGGCTGCAAACTGGCTGTCTGTGATCCTACCGGCAAGATCCTTGAAACGACGGTGATTTATCCGACGGCCCCTCAGAACAAGGTGGCTGAAGCGAAAAAAGTACTGACGAGGCTTTGCGATAAATACGGAATAGATGTAATTTCGGTGGGAAACGGAACAGCCTCGAGAGAGTCGGAGCGTATAATCGCTGCTTTTATCAGAGAGTATCAGAACGGAGCAGTTCCGGGCAGCAGTTCAGCACCGGACAGCAAAGGCGTAAGCAGGCGCGGGCACAGACTGCAGTACGTGATCGTAAACGAGGCGGGCGCTTCGGTCTATTCGGCGAGCAAGCTGGCGACTGAGGAATATCCGGATCTCGATGTGGGAGAGAGGAGCTCGGCGTCGATCGCCCGCAGACTGCAGGATCCTCTTTCGGAGCTTGTCAAGATCGATCCTAAGGCTATCGGGGTCGGTCAGTACCAGCACGACATGAACCAGAAGCGGCTCGGTGAAGCTCTGGGTGCCGTGGTTGAGGACTGTGTAAACAGGGTAGGCGTTGATATCAACACGGCCTCCCCTTCGCTGCTGGGATACGTTTCAGGTGTGAGCAGGCAGATCGCAAACAATATCGTTGCTTACCGAAACGAGCATGGCAGATTTGAGAGCCGCAAAGAGCTTTTGAAGGTCTCGAAGCTGGGACCTAAGGCTTTCGAGCAGTGCGCCGGCTTCCTGAGGATAAGCGGAGGAAGCGAGCCGCTCGATGCCACCGCGGTCCACCCTGAAAGCTACGACGCGGCGCGCAAAATTTTAGCCGCAGCAGGCTACAGCAAAGAGGATATAACGGGAAAGGGTGTTGATGTGACCGGGCTGAGCAGCAGTATGGCTGATGAGCTCGGGATCGGTAAGTATACTTTTAATGATATCTGCGAGGAGCTGGCGAAGCCGGGGCGTGACCCGAGGGACGAGGCTCCGGCGCCTGTGCTCAGAAGCGATGTGATGGAGCTTTCGGACCTGAAGCCGGATATGGAGCTCAGGGGAACCGTGAGAAATATTGTCGATTTTGGCGCGTTCGTCGACATCGGCGTACACCAGGATGGACTGGTACACATTTCTCAGCTGTCGGATAGGTTTGTAAAGCATCCGCTGGATGTCGTCAAGGTCGGCGATGTTGTTGATGTCAGGGTATTGTCTGTCGATGAAAAACGGGGGAAAATCTCACTTACGATGAAGAAAGACAGGTAGCGTTATGATCGATCTGCAGGTTTTTGTCGATAATATCAATATGCCGTGCGCAGTCATTTCGGTTGAAAGAAATGACGATGTATATGCTGCGCGGGGAATGATACGAATTGAAAAGGTTAATGAGAGATTCCTCGAATATACCGGAGGCAGGGATCGCTATTATGATGGCATGGATTATACTGAGTTCGCGCCTCAGGAGGACAGCTTTGAGGAATACTGCCGGAGAGCTGCTCTTGATGACAAACGTGTCCATACTTATGTGAGGATGGTCGATGGCAAGAGCTGGGCTGATCTCATTGCGATACCAATGATCAGCGCCGATGCCGATCGGGGGCTGTGTCAGCTGATGTTTGATCCGGAGCCGGATCTCGACAGCGGATATGAGACCGCGCCTGTTTCTATTGATACCGCTACGGCCGTCATCAGAAACGTGATGACATTAATGGATAATTCGGATTTTGATGAGAGCATCAGGAAGGTCTTTGCGAGTATACTCAAAAAGGCTGAGGCGAGAAACGGCCGTATCGTGCTTCTGGATGATGAGAAACGTCAGGCGCCGGTGCTCTGTGATCTTTTGGCTGAGGGCCTTGATACCGATAAGCTTCCGGGTGATGGCGTGATCCCATATCCTGTTGTAAAAGGCTGGGAGAGGATGCTGGGCAACCACGACAGCGCTATACTAAAAAATGACATGGAAATCGAGAGCCTCGCCAGTTTCAATCCTAATCTGGCGCGCATGATGAAGCAGAATCAGGTGCACAGCATGCTTATGCTGCCTCTTCGCCGGGATGAGAGG
The DNA here is from genome assembly GCA_017433945.1 of Mogibacterium sp. Classification (GTDB taxonomy): domain Bacteria; phylum Bacillota; class Clostridia; order Peptostreptococcales; family Anaerovoracaceae; genus Crickella. The sequence continues at coordinate 8,373 of JAFRGH010000213.1, forward strand.
ATCATCGGTTTTATGTATGTCGTTAATTTTAATGTCGATAAGACAATTGAGATCAAAGAGCTGGTCGAACTCATGGCATTCTTCCTCGGATCTGAGATATTCAACCACCAGCTGGTCAGCAAGCTTGAAAAAATAGGAACGACCGATGAGCTGACAGGGCTTTTGAACAGGCATGCCCTTAAGAAGCGTGTAGGGCTGGTCGCTAATGTGAAGGACATACTCCCATTCGGCGTTGTGAATATGGATCTGAACGGACTCAAGGAGGTAAATGATTCAAAGGGTCATGATGCCGGCGATGCAATGCTCAGACATGCGGCTGAGGTGCTGACAGGCATCTTCGGCGGAAATGATGTTTACAGAACGGGCGGGGATGAGTTTGTGGCTCTTTTGAATGGAGTGAGCAAGGCTGAGTTCGACGGAATGCTGGAGCAGCTGATAGAGGCTAATGCCAATGATCCTGGGTTCAGCACCGCCATCGGATCATTTTGGGCTGAATCGGAATCTTTCGACTTTGAGGCTGCATACCGTAAAGCTGACTGCATTATGTACGAAAACAAGAGAGATTTCTATATAAATCACCCTGACAAGAACAGAAGACGCGCATAGCTGAGTCTGCCCGCAGTCCGGCCGCAGAGTCCGAAGACTGCCGCAACCGAATTTCTGAATAGAGATAAACAACAGAAACAGCAACAGGTAGAAAATGTATAAAATTTTTGTGATCAATCCGGGGTCGACTTCGACCAAACTGGCTTATTTTGAAGATGAAGAAAAGCTTTTTGAGACTAATGTGTTTCATGACGCGCCTGAGCTTGAAAGGCTCGGGCCGGTATCAAATCAGCTTGGATACAGGCTGGATCTGATCAAAAAGTTTATAGACGAGAATGGCATCGATCTCAGCGGGGTCGATGCCATTGTCGGCAGAGGCGGTGCGAGTATGCCTGTGACCGGCGGGACATATGAGGCAAACGAGCTGCTTATAAATGACAATATGAATGCGGTCACCGGTGTAGACCATCCGGCCAATCTGGGATTGCCGCTTGCCGCCGCTTTGCAGCGTGAATTCGGCGGCAGGGTGTTCATGGTAGACAGCCCTAAGACCGATGAGTTTTGTGACCTGGCAAGGATAACAGGTGTACCCGGGATATACAGGACCTCGAGCACTCATGCCCTCAATATTAAAGGAACTGTCAGGATGCACTGCAGCAGGAACGGGGTCAGATATGAGGATGGTAATTACATCGTCTGCCATATTGACGGAGGAATGACGGTTTCAGCTCACGAGCACGGCAGGATGATAGATGCCACCAATAACGCAAACGGGGAAGGCCCGTTTACTCCGACGCGTACGGGAGCGCTTCCTGTGAGCGCTGTGGTCGATTACTGGTTCGACAATGCGCACAGGAGCCGCATAGGTATAGCGGAATCGGATTTTGAGGATGTTAAACGGGCCGTGGATTCGGCTCGTGAAGTTCTGACTCACAACGCGGGACTGACCGGCCATTTCGGGACCTCCAACTCGGATGTGATTCATAAAATGGTTGAAGAGGGTGATCCAAAGGCGGTCAGAGTCTGGAACGCTATGATATACAATATATGCAAGTCCATAGGAGAAATGGCTACTGTGCTGTACGGCGAAGTGGACGGGATAGTCTGCGGCGGGGGACTGCTTAGATTCGCCGATCTGCAGCAGCAGATCCGTGAGCGCTGCGAGTGGATTGCCCCGGTCAGCTTTTATCCGGGCGAAGTAGAGCACGAAGCCATGGCTGCAGGTGCGCTGAGGGTACTAAGAGGCGAAGAGGAGCCCCTCGAATATACCGGAAAACCGGTCTGGGATGGCTTCGGGGACTGAGCAGGGGCAGTCAGAACAGGGCGACAGTTAATGCAAAAACGGCGATTTCGCGGAAAAAGCGTTAACATAATAAATGTATAATGTTGATATGAAAGGGGTGGAATGCAAAAATGGATGAAAACATAATCAAAAGGAATGACCTGCTTTCGCAAAAGGTCATCAAGGGTCTGGAATCAAGAAACAAGACCGGATATTACGCTCATACCAACAAGGAGGCTCTGGATATTGCGCTCAGCCTTATCCCGGAGGGAAGCTCTGTCTCAATGGGCGGTGGAATGAGTGTTCACGAGATAGGCCTGGTATATGCACTGAAGACAGGTAATTATAATTTCATCGACAGGGATGAATACAAGGACAAGCGGGCTGCGATGCTTGAAGCCTATGATGCGGATGTATTTCTTTCGAGCTGCAACGCGATAACAGAGGACGGCATACTTGTAAATATTGACGGAAATGCCAACAGGGTATCGGCCATAGCACAGGGACCGCGCAAGGTTGTGTTCATAGTAGGGATGAACAAGGTTTGTGACGATGTTGACGGGGCTATGAAGAGAGCGCGTAATGTAGCCGCACCGATCAAC
>JAFRGH010000214.1 GCA_017433945.1 Mogibacterium sp.
ATGAATCCTGTGACAGATAATTTCAGGGTTTCGAGAGCTAAACTCGCTTACATCATCTATGCGTCAGCTGCTCCTGTATACATCATCGCGCCTGTATCATCATGGGCCGCTGCTGTATCGGGATTCGTAGAGAGACAGAACGGCATCTCGGTATTCATCCACGCCATCCCGTATAATTTCTACGCGCTGTTCACGCTCATCATGATGTTCGCCCTGATATTCATGAAATTCGACTATGCAAAGATGGCGCAGTTCGAGATGAACGCCGTGGAAAAAGGCGATCTCTTCACCATTCACGACAAGAATGCCGAAAACGCTGATGCTGCAGATCAGGGCAGCGACAACGGAACCGTGCTTGATCTGGTATTCCCTGTTATCGTACTGATCGTATGCTGCGTGGTAGGCATGATCCACTCCGGCGGATTCTTCGGCGGTGAAAGCTTCATCAACGCGTTCGCTAATTCGGACGCTTCGGTCGGTCTCTCGATGGGTTCGATGATCGCGCTGATCATAACGATCATTTACTACACATGCAGAAGGACGATCTCATTCACTGAATGTCTCGGCTGTGTACCCGAAGGTCTCAAGTCTATGGCTTCGCCTATCCTGATCCTGACACTCGCATGGTCGCTCAAGGCTATGACCGACAGCCTCGGACTCGCTGATTTCGTAGGCGAACTCGTTAAAAACATGGGCGGAGCCGCGGTAGGCTTCATCCCTGCTATACTCTTCCTGATCTCATGCGTGCTCGCGTTCGCGTCAGGTACATCATGGGGAACATTCGGCATCCTGATCCCTATCGGGCTTGCCATCACAGATTCTCAGCCTCAGCTGATGATGCCTGTAATGGCCGCATGCATGGCAGGCGCTGTATACGGAGACCACTGCTCACCTATTTCGGATACCACCATCATGGCATCCGCGGGTGCTGCCTGTGACCACCTGACACACGTGACGACACAGTTCCCTTACGCGACTACAGTCGCTGCGGTTTCGGCGATTTCCTACGTCATCGCAGGATTCACCAGGACTCCTGTGATCCCTCTGATCGTCGGTGCAGCGCTGCTGATAGGCACGCTGGTATACTTCAAAAAGTCAAACGGAGCTTATGTAGTTCCTGACAGCGCAAACAGCAACAGCTCAGCAGATGCATAAGATTACAATGTGCATTTAGAGAAACTAAGTTCAAACAGGACTGTCAATATGATAGAATTAGCAGCGGATGCCCTTAAAGCATCGCTGCTTTTTTTAGCGCAGCAAAAATATCAGCTGTACGCGGCAGAGATCAGCCGCACGATATAAAATAAACGATCCGGCATATACTGAGGTCCGATATAAATAGCGGATCTCAGCATGCCGGAAAAGGCCGAATATAAAATGTTTGTTATCAAGGAAATCATCTCATACTGTTCATACTGCAAAGAAATCAGGATCAATCGCGCGAAATCCGCGTCCGCGCCGGAGCGCGGCACATCCGGCGCGTGCTGTTTTACTGCAGCTTCGTCATACATAAAGCTTTACGCTCTGCTTCTGATCATATCAGCAGCAGCTTTTATACTGAGTGCATGCAATCCCGTGCTCGCTCTGAATCCGCGCTATTCATATACCAGCTTCAGCCTGGATCTCGGAGAATCAATACCATACAGCATAGAGGAATACATCGATTTTGACAGACTGTCGGCTGAGGATGCGGCCTTTGTAAGGGAGAACACCGAGATCCTTTACGACGGGAAGCCTGCAAACGAAAAGTTCATGGCTGAACCGGGTGATCATTCGGTAACCATAATGTACTGCGGTCATCAGTACAGGAATTATCAGATAGAGATCACCGACAAGGAAGCTCCTGTAATCAAAGTCGTCAAAAACATTTACACCTTCATGGGAATACCGCCTGAAGACGTCGACCCTGAATCGATGTTCACTGTCAGCGACAACAGCGGCAAATGCGAGATAAAGATATCAGAGACAGAGGTGGATTATACAAAGGCAGGCAAGTATCCGGTTACTGCAGTTGCTACGGATGCGAGCGGAAACAGCTCAAAGGCAAAGGCTTATGTCATCGTGCAGAAGCCTAAGTACGGCGCCGTCGGCACCTATGTATTCGTAAGCATCGCAAAGCAGCACCTGACATATTTCGTGGACGGCAAGGTCGCCATGGACTGCCCGGTCGTCACCGGCAACGCAGGCAATCATAATACACCGACGGGTACCTTCCACCTGATTTATAAATCACGCAATCTGGTTCTTAAGGGTTCAAATGATGACGGTTCAAAATACGCCTCACATGTAAATTACTGGATGGCATTTCTCGGCAGCAGCTACGGTCTGCACGATGCCTCATGGCGAAGCACGTTCGGCGGTAAAATATATCAGGGAAACGGTTCTCACGGCTGCGTGAACATGCCTATCCCGGCTGCCGCCGAGCTGTTCGGCATGCTCGAGCCCGGCACACCTATCCTGATCTACTGATGAGTCAATGGGGATTTAATTATCTTCTTTGAGCTGCTGTATGACTGTGCGCGCTATCGGGGCTGCCGCCTCTGAGCCGTAGCCGCCGCCTTTGACCCAAACAACGAACGCGTACGGCGCGTCACTGTCATCAGTAAAGCCGACGAACCACGAGTCCGGGGCGTCCGTTCCTACCTGGGCCGTTCCCGACTTTGCGTATATATCCATATCCGGAAAATTCTCTTCGCCATAGTTATCGACTACGTCATTTTTCATCATGCTGCGAAGCTCTGCGGCTGTTTCCTTATCGAGATATCTGCCCATCGATCTGCCGCCGTTGAGATCGGCTGCATCCTTTATTTCAGATATAAACGATGTGTCCTTAATAAGAGTTGGCTGAGTGGCTTCTCCGCCATTGGCAACAGCTCCCGCGTATACCATCATCGCGCATGGATTGACAAGATCGTCCGCCTGTCCTATGCCTGCCCAGCTGAGCTTTACATTGTCGTCCGAAGGAAAGTCGAAGCTCCCTTTTGCGGTTTTGATGCCATCGAATTCTACAGCTTTTGTCAGCCCTGATTTTTCAGCATATTCCTTCATGGTTTTGGATCCGACTTTTCTCGTAAGCTCACCAAAGGCCCCGTTGCAGGACTGAGCAAGAGCGCCTCGAAAATCCAGTTCTCCATGCGATTTGATATCCGTAAAATCCACTCCGCTGTATTCGTTGACGCCATCACAGTCGAATTCATACGAATCCCTGTCCGGAACATTATCTATTACGGCCGCAGCGGTCACCAGCTTGAATATCGAGCCCGGCGTCATCGCTCCATCCAGAAAATTGTTGAAATAGTATGATGTGCCGTCGTCCGGAACGTCGTACGCGGGATCGAATGTCGGCGTACTGACCATGCACATTATCTCCCCTGTCTTCCAGTTATATACACCGACAGCGCCCGTCCTGCCGCCGAGAGCATTGAGCGCCGCAGCGTTCGCCTTCGCATCTATCGTAAGGCTTATCTTTTTTCCGGACTTGGATGTATCGTAAGTTCCGTTAAGCAGATCGTAGCCTATCAGCTGGCTCCTGAATATACTGATCGCCCCGGATGCTATATTCCCGTTTGGATCGCCAACAGCGTGCACAGTTGACATCCTTATATAGGCATCGTTATTGTACTCGGCACCGTCGCGCGACAGATTCAGAAGCATTTCTCCATTTCGATCTGTGACCTCGCCTCTGTTCAGCACGCCATCTGTATAGATCTGTGAATTGCCGTAAAAGCTCGCCCATTTGCCGCCGTCTTTGACGAAACGGAAACCGAACAGCGCGACGCCGCCAAAAAGCACGACCGCAAGGACCAGGCACATCCATGCTCTTCTTTCCTGTTTACGCATGGTACACCTCCCTTCCTACAGCCAGACTGGCCTTGCGCCGCATATCCGCAGCCTTAAAATATGCCAGCATAGCCCAGGATGTCATCATGCTCGTTCCGCCCGTTGAGACAAACGGGAATGTGACACCGGTAAGAGGAAACAGATCGACGGCACCGAAAATATTCAGTATCGTCTGTACAAGAAACATAGTCGCCGCTCCGCAGGCACAGATGGTATAGAAGGTGGAGCGCCCCGCTACTATGCTCATAACAGCGAATATTGTAAGTGTTATAAGACACAATACCAGCAGGACCGCGATTATGAAGCCCCATTCCTCCATCACAAAGCCAAAGACAAGGTCGGTGTTGGACGCTCCGACATATTTGAGCGAGCCGTTTCCGGCGCCGAGTCCGAGCAGTCCGCCGCCCGCGCCGAATGACATGGTGCGCGTCTGCTGATAACCCTGGTCATCAGCGAATTCCCACACATGTCCCCATACGGCAAATCTCGAAGCTATATACGGTTTGAACCTCAGGACCATCAGTCCCATGATGCCGGCACCGGCAAGCGTCAGCACCATTCTTGAAAAATCACCGCTTCTAAGGAACGATACTATGATATACGTTGTAAAGAATATCAGCGCTGTTCCGAAATCGCCCATTATCGCAAGGCAGCCCAGGCAGAACAGTGAGAATGCGGCATACATTATCGTATTGCGTTTATCGTAGAGCTCCTCCAGGGTACCTGCGCCCACGCAGATAAACGCCAGCTTCACCAGCTCCGAAGGCTGGAACGAAAAGCCGCCTATGGAGAGCCAATTGGTCGAGCCGTATTTGGTCGTACCGAAAAGCAGATTGACCAGCAGCAGCACCACCGACAGTCCGATCAGAACAGGTCTAAGCTTGCGTGTACGGTCGAGATCTCTGAGGTATATGCACATAAAGATCATCAGGCCGAGCCCTATCAGTATCGCGACAAGCTGCTTGACTACACCCTCAGGATCCGACGAGGCGGTGACCGCAAGGTTTATCGTCGACATGAAGAACGCGATCATTTCCATTTCGAAGCCTTTTCGCCCGAGCGCCTTGAAGATCATTACATATGCCCACATGACAATAGACAGGATCACTATTGACATCAGAGCGCCGGCACTGATGTCATCCCCCATGCCGAGTATAAGCTGGATGATCGTCATAAGCTGGAACAGTGTTATCGCCAGCAGTATCTTCCATGGCGCGACCGGCTCCTTATCCATGCGCCTCATTACTTCGTTATTTCTGCTCTCTTCGAGACTTGGCGGAGCTATCGTTGTATGAAGACCGCCCATAACTATCTCATCACCGTAACCTATCAGGTATTTTTTGCCGGAGGTTATCTGATAGCCGTTTACAGCCGTGCCGTTTCGCGAACCCAGATCCTTGAAAAGCCACTTTCCTTCGGCATGCCGGCTCAGTATGGCCTGATTGTTCGAAACAGTGCCTACAGGCAGTATGAGATCTGCGGATCTGGACCTTCCTATCACGTTCTCCCAGTGAGTTATCGGAAAATTCGTTCCGTCTTCTACCATAAAATATCCCCAGATCTCAGGTGTGGCTCTGGTCGACAGCAGAGAAACGATGGCGATAAGCAGTATGTAAGCTGCCAGCAAGACAAAGAGCCACCGCGAAACGGTGGTTATCTCTTTGGCTAATTCTGGATAATTCTCAGAAAAAGTGAGTATTTTTTCTACCAGTGACTCTATTTGCGCCACCTCCTGCAATTGTATTATTTCCAGCTGCTCTTGAGGCCGACGATGCTGTTGAATACCTTTTCATCGTCAGTCGTGAGTTCTGAATCGGCGATATAGTATCCCTTGCGGAAGAACTGGAATCTCTCACCAGGCTTTACATCCCTGATGCCCGGTTCCGCATATCCCCAGGTCTCACGCAGCGATTCAGGGTCAAATTCCTGCTCGCCTGTTTCTTCGTTTTCCTTCATCAGGTATCCGTATTCTCTGATCCTGATCCTGACGGCGGTGCTCGCCTCTACGAAATGGATAGTCCCCTTGACCTTGCGGCCCTCGAAGCCACTTCCGCTGTGTGTCTCAGGGTCATATGTGCAGTGGAGGCAGATAATATTGCCGTCGTCATCCTTTTCAACGCTGTTGCAGGTGATGAAATACGCGCCCTTGAATCTGACCTCGTTGCCCGGGAAGAGTCTGAAATACTTCTTTACAGGGACCTCCATAAAGTCGTCTCCGTCTACCCACAGCTCTCGTCCGAACGGTATCTCTCTTGTACCCATCTCAGGAACCTTGCTGTTGTTTTCGCCCTTGCACATCTCGATCTTATCCTCAGGATAATTGTCGATGATCACCTTGACAGGAATCATGACTACACTGACAGCAGGCACCTTGAGCTGCAGATCCTCTCTGACGCACTGCTCGAGCTGCGCGATATCGATTGTCGAATCGGCTTTAGATACGCCGATGTCGTTGCAGAACTTGCGGATAGCTTCCGGGGTATAGCCTCTGCGGCGTACAGCAGCGAGAGTGCAGAGTCTCGGATCATCCCAGCCTTCGACCTTGCCCTCTTCTACCAGTCTGCGGATGAATCTCTTGCTCATCAGCATGGTCGTAACATTGAGAGGAGCAAATTCTATCTGTCTCGGCGGATTCGGCCACCAGCCGACCTCTCTTACGACCCAGTCGTACAGAGGTCTGTGATCCTCGAATTCCAGAGTGCAGATCGAGTGGGTTATGCCTTCGATAGCGTCTTCAATAGGATGAGCGAAATCGTACATCGGATAGATGCACCATTTATCGCCTGTATTATGATGAGGCGCATGGACGACTCTGTAGATAACAGGGTCTCTCATATTGATGTTAGGGCTTGCCATGTCTATCTTCGCTCTGAGGCATACCTCACCATCAGCAAACTCCCCTGCTTTCATCTTTTCGAAGAGTTCGAGATTCTCTTCCACAGATCTGTTCCTGTAAGGACTCTCAGTTCCCGGTTTTGTGAGTGTTCCTCTGTACTCTCTGATCTGATCCGGAGTCAGCTCGCAAACGAAGGCCTTGCCTTGTTTGATAAGCTCAACAGCAGCCTCATACATGGTATCAAAATAATCAGAAGCCCAGAGTTTTTTGTCCCACTGGAATCCGAGCCAGTTTACGTCAGCTTCTATGGATTTGACGAATTCAACGTCCTCTTTGGTCGGGTTTGTGTCATCATATCTGAGATTGCATCTGCCTCCGTATTTAAGAGCTGTTCCAAAATTGAGGCACAGCGATTTGGCGTGTCCGATATGCAGATATCCGTTCGGTTCCGGCGGAAATCTCGTAACGATCTCTGTATGCTTTCCGGTTCTCAGGTCTTCATCTATGATGTCATGGATGAAATTGCCGGCCATATCTTTGTATTCTTCTGCTGTTGCGAATGCCATAAAAAGTCCTCCAATACGCGTGTTCTGTTGTTTTACGGCGAAGCCGTTATAATGTAAGATTATACTCACTAAAAGAGCTTTTGTCACCTTTTTAAATATCTTGCTATTCTTGCGCTCGATAAATATAATTAAAGAGATTCATATATTATTGAAAAGGGTCAGAACCATTGGGATGACTCGGAAAACAGGAGGTCAAATTATGCCTTTAGTAACAACAACTGAGATGTTCAAAAAAGCGTATGACGGCGGCTATGCCATCGGAGCTTTCAACGTCAACAACATGGAGATCGTGCAGGGTATCACAGAGGCTGCAGGTGAGCTGAGGAGCCCGGTCATTCTCCAGGTTTCAAAGGGCGCCCGCGCTTATGCCAACCACACATATCTGGTAAAGCTGGTAGAGGCTGCCATCCAGGAGAATCCTGATATTCCTATCGCGCTCCACCTCGACCACGGCGATTCTTTCGAGCTGTGCAAAAGCTGCATAGACGGCGGTTTCACATCCGTAATGATCGACATGTCGTCAAAGCCTTTTGACGAAAACGTAGAGGTCACACGCAAGGTAGTAGAGTATGCTCACGCTCACGGCGTAGTTGTAGAGGCTGAGCTCGGAACTCTCGAAGGCGTGGAGGATGAAGTTGTCGTAGAAGCAGGTCAGGCAAGCTATACCCGTCCTGAAGAAGTTGAGGAATTCGTAACACGCACAGGCTGCGATTCACTCGCTATCGCTATCGGCACATCGCACGGAGCATACAAATTCCGTCCTGAGCAGTGCACAAGAAACGAAAAAGGCATACTCGTTCCGCCTCCACTTCGTTTCGACGTACTCGAAGAGGTAACAAAGAGACTGCCTGGATTCCCTATCGTACTGCACGGTTCTTCATCAGTACCTCAGGAATTCGTAAAGATCATCAACGAGAACGGCGGCAATATGCCGGATGCCATCGGTATCCCTGAAGAGCAGCTGCGTCAGGCTGCAAGATCGGCTGTATGCAAGATCAACATCGATTCTGATATCCGTCTCGCGATGACAGCATGCATCCGTCAGCACTTCGCTGAGCATCCTGATCATTTCGACCCTCGTCAGTACCTCAAGCCTGCAAGACAGGCCGTAAAGGAAATGGTCGCACACAAGATCACCGACGTACTCGGAAGCAACAACAGGATCTAAGACGCAGTTTTAAGACGCAGGATCGCGAAAATATAATAAAAGGAGTGGCTGAACGCGAATTCGGTCACTCCTTTTTTTGATCGTGAGTCAATGGGGACGAGTCAATGGGGACTCTCTGGTTTACATATATCTTACGTCTACCTCGAGCAGATAGTTCTGCTCCAGAGCTCTTGTGATCTGGTCTATCAGCGGGAACCTGACTCCTATCTTGGCAGCAAGGTTCGGATCGTCGGTCTCATCGTTTATCTTGGTTCCGACTACGAACTCGAGCTGGTCGGTCTCTCTGAGTATGCGTATTATCCTCTTCGCAGGATCTTCGGACATCTGTTTCAGAAGCACCTTGCGGGAAAGCCTGTCGGAAACGGCTGAGAGCGTAAGCATACCCTCAGTAACAAGATCGACTCCCTCGATGATACTGGCCGGTGGCAGCGATCCCGAAGGCGATCTGTCAGCCTTGATATCCTTGCCCAGCTCTCTCGCGACTATCTTGGCGGTAGTGCCTCCGCATATTATGACCTTGCCTTCATAATTGCGTATTATGTCTCCCAGTTTCTTATCCGATTCGCGGTTTCGCGGAGCTCCTGTGACGATGAGCGTACGGCGCGGCTTGCGTATGTATACCGCCACGCAGGTGATGTCATCGTTCGCGTGGTAATTGTCATTATTGTATGCCTGCGTCACGATTTCCCTCGTCAGATTTCTCGAAGAAATCTCAGGTTTTCTCTTAAGCAGGTCTTCAACGAATTTGCGCACATTGTCTTCGCCCCAGCCCATCGGGCCGAAGCCCCGGTCTGCAGCGCTTATGGCAGACGGGAGTCTGGTTCCATATACCGGATCAGCGGCCTTCCTGTCCGGCAGAGTTCCGAGCGAAACTCCCGACTGGGCAACGCCATCGCTGAAGAATATCAGACGGTCGCCTGCCTGCATGCTGAATCTCGACGAGTAGACGATCTCCTTTCTCGTAGCCGCCTTGCGGTTAAGCGTGTTCGCTGTTTTGTCCCACTCAACGGGATCTGCGCCCGAAAAGCGAAGGCTGACCGGATTATCATACTCTACCAGATCGACGTTTATAAACGATTTGTCGCTGGCATAGACTATCTGCGCTATCGTAAATGTCGCATAGCTTATGCCCTTGTCCTTGACGACAGGCAGCGTATCCATGATGATCTCAGCTGAGTGCTTGAGATCTATCTCCGAGAAAGACAGCTTGTTGGCCATGTGTGATGTCAGAGAAGCCTGGACATTGGCCTTTACCCCGCTTCCGAGTCCGTCCGAAAGCGTGGCTGTGATCTTGTTGCTGTCCATCTTGCGGTCAAGAAGGAAAACGTCACCGCCTATCTGCTGCCCGTCCTTGTATATCTGCTGATAATCGATATCGATGCATATATCATTCATCATTTGTCCGCACCATCACTTTCCTCTACCAGGCCGTGATCGGATGAATTGTCGGAATGGACGTTGAACTCTTCGATTATGGAGTTCATTACGATCTCCGTCTCCGCCGCATTCTCACCGAGCAGGGATGCGATCTGCTGCACTGTGTTGAGAGATTTTGTGATGACCTCCTCGGCCTTTTCTATAACAGCCTCTCTTCTGACGACAGGAGTCGTTATATCCTCGAACATAGCTCCCAGCAGGGTCTTGCCCTCTACGAGGAAGAATGTCACTCTCATGATCCTCCCCTCGTGCTTGAACCTGTACTGAGCAGGCTTGTTCATATAGAACTGCTCTCTGAATTTTTCGGCAAACGGAACGAACATCGAGACCGGCGAACCGCGGAACGATCTGAGGCCCTCTGCATCGAGGAAGCCTTCAGGAAAATCTTCAAAAATATCGACAAAGCGCTTGTTGCAGTCCGCGATATTGAGTTCGTTGTCTACAATAACGACTCCGTGCGGGATGGTCGAAAGCAGTATATCAACCTTGCTCTCCGCGTCTTTGCGCATCTTGGTGACACACATTTCCGTTTCCGCCATGCCGGTAACGAGAGCTCTCGCCATATCGCGGCATGACGCGTAGCCGCAGCCTCCGCAGTTCAGCTCGTCCTCAGGGCTTGTCTTGCCGAGCTTGTGCAGTGCCTTGTGTATCTCATCTTCGGTGATATCTCCTCCGTCGAACGGAGCAGGCTCAGGCTTCTGCGCATTCAGTATGCCGTAGCCTTCCTTGAGTACCTTTCTTGCGAAATCAAAATCACCGTCGAATACATCAGGCTCCGATATCCTGCTCATAACGTAGCTGGCGACAGCCTTTTTGCGGAACACAGCCGAATCATCCCTGGAGGTTCCCGGACCGTTGATGCAGCCTCCGTCGCAGTTGAGCGCCTCGAGGAAATCATCTGTATGTGTGCCTCTGATCGAGGACATTACGCGGTCGACTCCGGAGACCGAGAGAGCGCCCTGCTCTACGAATTTGTTCATCCATATCTTCGATGTCTCTATCTGGCCGTTTTCGATAGGATATATCGCAGCCTTGCCCGCCTTGCAAGGCACAAAGTCCACCTGTATGCCCGAGTCCATGTTTTCGAGCTGTATATTCTCCTCTTCGAGCCACTGCTTCAGCTCTCTGAATGTCAGAGCCACATCCGGATAACCCGGATGCTCGTCTGCCTCGAGCTTCTTAGCGATGCACGGTCCGATGAATACTATAAATATGTCATCTCCGTAGAGATGCCTCAGATATGCGCTGTGAGTCTGAAGAGGCGACGGCACAGGCGCCAGCTCGTTAACGGATTCAGGATAGTATTTGCGGACAAGCTCAACTACGGACGGGCACGCCGTCGAAATGAATGAAGCCGAACCGTTCTCGATCAGATACATATCCAGCGCCTGCGAAACGAGAGCCGCGCCGATGGCTGTTTCCGAAACCGCTTCGAATCCGAGCTTGTACAGCGCTCTTATAAGGTTCTCCTCCTCGCCTCTGAACTCGGAAACGTATGAAGGCGCCAGCGAAACTATTATCCTCTTGTTGGACATTTTGGCCATGATGACCTTGTCCACATCGTTTCTGATCTGCTTTACTCCGTTAGGACACGCGTTGACGCAGGTACCGCAGAATGTGCAGCGGTCATGCAGTATCTCAGCGTGGGCATCCTTTATCTGAATAGCCTTGACGGGACAGGTCCTGACACACTTGTAACAGTCCCTGCAGTTATTGATTTCGGTATAAATAGGTTGTTTCTCCATAAGCTGCCTCCCTGAAAATCTACTGCTCCAATAATATCATACTCAGCAGCTATAGTGAGCAGCATCGGTCAAGCTTTTTTATCGTATTCTGACTCGTATTCTGACGGCTTCATTATTCACTCTCTGTTATGAATTTATCTATGAGGGTTTCTTCAACAAATTCGCTTTTGATTTCACCGAGCCTTTTGAAATGATCCTGAGCCTGATGCGCCGCAAGCGCATCCGCATCACGCCACTTTTCTACCAGAAGCATCTCATTTCCGCCCTCTGCCGGCATGTAATAGTCATACTTTAAATTACCGTCTTCTGCTCTGCAGGCAATATCTATCCCCTCAGCCATTATCGCTTCGAGGAAATCATCCCTCATATCTGCCTTACATTTATATGTCACATTCAGTACTATCATGTGTATTCCTCCAATCTGTAAATCAACAGAGTTATGCTTCAGTTCAGCATTTCCTCACTGTATGCAAGCTTTGAATCAATATGATATTCGAAATGCCTCGGTTTCCCGAGGCATGGGTATTCTTTGCGGATTTGCTTCGATCCGTGATCACATGCATGTATATCCGCCGTCTACAGGAACCATGATCCCCGTAACATAGCTTGAGCATGGTGACGCAAGGAAGATGGCTGCTGTATCGAGCTCGCCCTCGTTTCCGTATCTCTCTGCAGGAATCATTGTCTTGGCATTGGCCTGGAAGAAATCACTGTCGAGTGTCTCCTTAGTCAGAGGCGTATAGAAATATCCCGGGCAGATAGCATTGACATTGATGCCCTTGCTTGACCACTCTGCCGCGAGCGCTCTTGTCAGATTGACTACGCCGCCCTTTGCCGCGTGATATGGAGCGGAGCCCGCTATCTTGTTGCCTACAAGACCGTACATCGACGCGATGTTGATGATGCGTCCGTAGCCTGCAGGGAGCATGGCTTTTTTCGCAACCGCTCTTGCTACCTTGAATGATCCGAACAGGTCGATCTGCATCTCATTATTGAACTGGTCGTCTGTAATATCCTCAGCTGGTGCTACAGCGCCGGTTCCGGCATTGTTCACGAGAATGTCAATGCGTCCGAATTCTGCAAGGACCTCATCTACTGCTGCGTTTACTCTGTCTGTATCAGTAATATCGCACTGCACGCCTATTGCCTTGACGCCGAATTCTTCAGATATCTTAGCAGCGTTTTCATCACAGAGGTTTTTTCTTCTTGCCATGCATACGATATTGCATCCCTGATTAGCAAGCGCTCTCGCCATCTGAACTCCGAGTCCCGTGGATGCTCCTGTGATGATAGCTACCTGTCCTGTGAGATCAAAATAATTCCTGCCCATTTGGTTTGCCTCCATTTCCTTTCCCGTACCCGGGATTTAAAAAACTACAGCTCCAATATCTTACAGTATGATTATAGCAGATTCAGTAATAATGGTGCTACATGAATAATGTGACCCTCTTCGGGAAGCAATTTCTCGTGGCTTCGACCAGTTCGGCGCTCCGAAGTATTTCGGCATTTCCTTGTATTCCTCGGACAATCATTTGGATGTATATTCTTTAAGCACATCGCCCACATCGCCGCCTATACAGATCGACTGACCGGCTATCTGCTTAGGTGCGTATGCTTCATTGTAATTAAGGCACGCATACACCGCGTCAGGGTTATCATAAGTCATTGTCCAGAATGGGAATTTGATTATCACAGGAGTATTGCTGCCCACTCCTATCTCCAGATACAGAACATGTCCCTTTTCA
>JAFRGH010000215.1 GCA_017433945.1 Mogibacterium sp.
GCAATTACAATGTAAAATTCGACGGGTCTGCGTTTACGGAGACCAAGGAGCTCGCCCGCGCGCTCAACAAGGCTTCGTATGAAATGGAGAAAACCGATTTCTACCAGCGCGAGATCATCGCCAACGTGTCGCATGACCTCAAGACGCCGCTCACCATGATACGCTCATACGCGGAAAAGATCATCGACATTTCGGGCGACAATCCGGAAAAGCGAAACTCGGACCTGCACATAATCATTTCTGAGACCGAGAGGCTCAACAGGCTGGTCACGGATATGATGTCGGTGTCCAACCTGCAGTCCAATAATGTCGAGCTCCACAAGGAGACCTTTGACCTGGTCAAAGCCGCGGAGGAGGTGTACGAGAGCTTTATGGTCCTGAGCGACTCCGCGGACTTTGACATGCAGTTCCATTCGTGCAAGGCATCGTATGTCGTGGGCGACCGTTCAAGGATAATGCAGGTCATGAGCAATTTCGTGTCAAATGCCGTAAAGTATTCAGGCGACAACAAGTTCATCGATATACAGATGGTCCGCAGGGGCAAGATAGTCGCGTTCCACTGCATCGATCACGGCGTGGGAATACCGTCCGATGAGATAAGTCACGTCTGGGACAAATACTACAGGACCAGCGCAAATCACGAGCGCGGAATCGAAGGTACGGGCCTCGGCCTCGCGATAGTAAAGGGCATACTCACGCTGCACAACGCCGCGTACGGAGTCGAAAGCGAGGAAGGCAAGGGTTCTGATTTTTGGTTTGAAATGGAGACCGTCAAAAAGCCGTCCGCCAGGGGCAAATCCGCAAAGGATGCCCAGGGTAAGCCGGCTGATCAGGAAGCGGCGTCAGAATAAGGCTCATCTGAAGGCAGACAAATAAGCGACAGATCTGATAAAGAGAACAGCCGGTCAGGAGATATCTGATTAAGAAAAACCGGCTAAGAAAAATCTGATTAAGAAAGATCGGATTAAGAAATATCTGATTAAAAAATGGCAAAGAAGAACAAAACCGAAACTGTATATATGTGCTCCGAATGCGGCAACGAGTTCCTGTCGTGGCAGGGGCAGTGTTCCTACTGCGGTGCCTGGAACACTATCATTGAGCATAAGGTCCCGGGGCTCAAAGAGCCTTCGTCTTCGTCGGACAGCAGGCGCAGAACGGGAACAGAGGGCCGTCCTGTCAGACTTGGCTCTGTAGGGACTGTCGAACATTCCCGCATGGATTCAGGCATAGGAGAGCTGAACAGAGTGCTGGGCGGCGGGATAGTGCCCGGTTCTCTCACCCTTATCTCAGGTGAGCCGGGGATAGGCAAGTCCACCATCATCGCGCAGTCCGCAAACCGGATCGCCGAAAGATACGGTCCCGTGCTGTATGTGAGCGGCGAGGAATCCGAGGAGCAGGTAAAGCTGAGGGCTGACAGGGTCTGCAGGCAAGGCCTCAGCCGCGGCTCCGGCCGTGCTGCCGGACAGGATGCAAGCGATGTCAGCAGAGCAGACCGGAATGACAGCAGCCCGGCTGAGATCAGCGATAATCTATATATATATCCTGAGACCAATATTGAAAACATACTGGCAGTCTGCGAGGAGATCAAACCCTGTTTCCTCATAATCGATTCGATACAGACCATGTATACTAACGAGGCGGATTCTGTCGCAGGAAGCATCACGCAGATACGCGCCTGTTCGAATCTGCTTATCAAATTCGCAAAGACGGGTAATGTTCCTGTGTTCATTGTGGCTCATGTCACCAAATCCGGTGAACTGGCCGGTCCTAAGACTATAGAGCACATGGTCGACTGTGTCCTGAGTTTCAGCGGGGAACGCGACAGAGATCTCAGGATACTGAGATCATTCAAAAACAGATTCGGCACGACAGATGAGATCGGCGCATTCAGGATGTCAGCTGACGGCATGATAGAGGTATCAGATCTCAGCGGCAGCCTGATCGAAAACGACAGCTGCGAGGAAGGCTCAGTCATTTCCGCAGTATATGAGGGAAGCCGCCCGGTTTTCTTTGAGATACAGGCCCTGGTGACTCAGGCCAATGTCGGATTTGCCAGGAGGACCGCAGTCGGGATCAATTACAACAGACTGAGCATGATACTCGCCGTTCTCGAAAAAAAGGCCGGTCTGAACCTGCTCAACTATGATGTCTACGTCAATGTCGTCGGCGGCATGAACACGGGAAGCACTGCTACCGATCTGGCCGTCGCCCTCGCTATCTACAGCTCTTTCAGGGACAGGACGGCATCAAAGCGGATAGTAGCCGTCGGAGAGATAGGGCTTACAGGTCAGCTTAGATCTATCTCCAACGCGGACAAGATCATACAGGAAGCTGTCAGGCTGGGATATGAGGCTGTCATACTGCCGGACAGAAACGCCAGGCAGGCCGCGGAATCGGGAAAAGTAAACGTCTCCGACGGGGGCCGGATGGTGACCGTGCTGCCGCCGGGCCAGGACAGCGGCAAGGGGATAAGGATCATAGGCGCATCCAATATTGCGGACGCGATCAGAGCCTACCTCAGCTAAAATAATGAACAGTATCCGTTCGGTCACGGTTTGGGTCTGGGTTTTGCCGCTCAACCGTGACCGCTTATGGCAATAAGCAATCGGCAGTAAGAAACCGGCAGTGAGCAATCGATATAAAAAATGATCCCGGGAGCGCTTTTGGTGTGCATCCCGGGATTTATTTATGTGTATACGAGCTAACTGAAACTCAAAGCTCAGTGCTTGAAGTGTTTGCCCTGATAGGAGCCGCTGCGGCTGCCGGAGCTGCGGCCGGAAGTCCTTGCACGCTTCTGTGCTTTTGCGGATCTCTTGGCGTTTATCTTGCCGTTGAATATTTCCGCATCGTTTTTCCTGACCTTTTCGAACCACTGGGTCGTTTTGCTGAGGATGATCATTATTATGGTATATACGGAATAGATGATCGCGAAAAAAATGAAATCACTCATCTCTACATCGCTGCCCATTTCGGGCAAACCAATGCTCTGCAAAGCAAAGACTATCAGATTATTGCCTATGTGCAGAGCCGCTGATGCTTCAAGGCCTCTGCATACCCATGCCGTAATGCCGAAGGCAAGGCCGGTGATCAGTATCAGTCCTTTTCCTAAATTGTTGTAAGGATGGAGCAGCGCAAAAGGAAGAGCTGCCAGAACTATCGCGATGATCGGAATTCTGAACCATGATCCAAGAGTCTGCAGCAGGAGGCCGCGAAATACATATTCCTCTGTAATGCACTGCAGTATGCTCAGCACAATGACGACAGCCAGAACGCTTCCCGAAAAAGCCGAAGGCTTCTGGAAGCCGCTGTAATAAACACGTCTCGCATATATCGGTGCTGCTACGACAAGGAGCGCAATCAGGAGGCACTTGATAAACAGTCCCGGATCCCAGCCGCCGCGGGATGATGAATATGATGACCATGTGCGGTCACGAACTATGGCTCTTGCCAGCATCAGAGCAGGCAGAAGCGCCACTGTCGGGCCGAGGTTTATGACAGCGCCTGTGATCGTCGACAGATCCATATTGTCATATCCGCCCTTGAATGTATTCAGGAATTCCTGATAATCCACGCCAAGCTCGATTTTTCCGAGAATTGAGCCGGCGAAGGCAGTCAGCACCATCAGGGCCAGAGCGAAGACCAGAGTCAGTATCATAGTCAGCAAAGGCTTGTACCAACTGTAAGTAACGAACTGCCTCGGATATGTCACATAATCATATTGTTTCTTTTCGTCTTGCGGGATGTAATACATTTGGTTTATCCACCTCCGAATATAGTTTCATTATTGAATCGATGAAATGAATTCCCGGATCGCGTCAAGGACCTTGTCGAGGTGATAGTTGTAGCAGTGGTCGTCGCCGTGTATCAGGGCGAGCCTGCAGTCTTTGTACTGCTCTGCGGCTTTTTGCGCCCATTCCACAGGAACCGCTTCGTCCTCATCGCCGTGTACGATAAGCACAGGCATTGTGAACCTCTCTATCGCCCCCTCGACATCGAGCATCTGAGCTGCTCTTATATAATTGCCGCTGAGTCTGAGTCCGGCAACCTCGAACTCTTCAGGTAAGTGCAGCGGGTCAAACGACTGACCGTGCGAAAAGCCTTTTCTCGCTCCATCGCATATATACACTGCCGGTGAAAGAGGCAGCGCCGCCTTGAAGTCGTCCGGCTTCATTCCTGCGAGCATAACGGTGGTGAGTCCGCCCTGCGAATGTCCGCAGATGTACAGATCAGTGACGAAATCCAGTTTTTTCGCGTAATCCGTGACGGTCATCGCGCCGTCAAGCCATTTGAAGAGATTGTGATCGTGAAACTCGCCGTCGCTGCTGCCGTGTCCGTACATATCGACGCGTAGGCTCGCTATGCCGAGATCGTTGAACGTCTCCGCGACCGCCCTGATATGTCTCTCCTCCATATGGCCGGTGAAGCCATGGATGATTATTGCAAGCGGGCACTTATCCCCCTCCTGCCAGGAGGCAGGCATGTCAAGCTTTGAGTGAAGTCTTATTCCGTCATTATTTATGTAGAATTCTTTCATTTTTCCTCCTTTGTTTGTACCGAGTCAAAAGGAACCGTTCCCTGTGACTCATTTGATGCGGGCCGCGGCGCATTCGTACGGAGCGTATGCGCCGGCTGCCTCCTTGCGGCCGAGGTTGGCGAGAGCAGGCTCTTCGCACTCGAATGGCAGCTCTATTTCCTGAGCGCTCTCGAAATTGCAGATCACTGCCCATTTCTCATCACCCAGGCTGCGGGTATAGATGAAATAATCATCCTCCGGCGCGGAAATGACTTTGAAGCTGCCGTCAGCGAAGGCATCGCTGCTTGCGCGCAGTCTGAGCAGCTTCTGATAAAAACTGTAGACCGATCTGCCTTGCTTGTCAGCTCTGAGATCAGCGGCTACATTGACCTCGCCGGCTCTTGAATGCGCGATCAGCCATGGCTCGCCTGTTGTGAAGCCGCATTTTTCGCTGCCGTCCCAGGCCATAGGATGGCGGGCATTGTCGCGGCTTCCGAAATTGACTTTTTCGAGGGCTTCCGCCTCACTGAGTCCTTTGTCTTCGATCATTTCCTTATAATTGCCGAGGCATTCGACTTCATCGAAGCAGGCAATATCGTCATAGTGAGCCGACGGCATGCCTATTTCCTGACCCTGGTATATGAACGGAACACCCCTGAGCAGGTATACCATCGAGGCGATGCCAGTTGCGGACTCGTATCTCAGCTCGCGGTCATTGCCCGCGCGTGAAATGAACGGCGGCTGGTCGTGGTTGTCCGTGAACAGACTGTAGAGCAGCCCGCGCTTTTCTGTCTCCTGCTGCCAGAGTATGAGTGTGTCCCTGAATGTTTTGAGGCTGTCCTCTTTGGCTGTGAATTTGTCCGCGCGGCCGCATTCGAGATGATCGAACTGGAAGAGAGTGCTGAGCTCTTCACGATCCTCGCCGCAGTGCCTCTGCATTTCTTCTATATCCTTTACGATGCTTTCGCCTACTGTGAAGAGATGAGCTGTCTTTTCACGGCCGAACATCGCATGTATGTATTCGTGCAGTCTCGGTCCGAATCCCGGTTTATCGTTCGGGATGTCCTTGGAGATGAGGTCGATCACATCGATGCGGAATCCGTCGATGCCCTTATCCACCCAATAATCGATGACGCCCTGCATCGCCCTTACCACCTCCGGATTATCCCAGTTGAGGTCAGGCTGTCCTACAGCGAACATATGGAGATAATATTGTCCGCGGGTCTCGTCATATTCCCAGGCGCTGCCGCCGAAGGATGCCCTCCAGTTGTTCGGTTTCTCATCGTACCAGTAGTAATAATCTCTGTACGGATTCTCCGGATCGTCCTTTGCCTTGCGTGATTCGAGGAACCACTTGTGCTCACTGGATGTATGGTTCGGGACGAGATCGAGTATGAGCTTCATACCGCGGCTGTGCATTTCACTGATAAGCTCATCCATATCAGCCATTGTGCCGAATTCGTCCATGATGTCGCAGTAATCGGCTACGTCGTAGCCGTTGTCGGCGTTAGGGCTCTTGAAGCACGGGCACATCCATATCGCGTTGATCCCGAGGTCCTGCAGATAATCGAGTTTACTGATTATTCCCTGCAGATCTCCGATGCCATCGCCGTTGAAATCCATGAAGCTGCGCGGATAGATCTGATAGATGTTCAAGCGTGTGAAGTCGCTGTATTTTTTACAAAGGTTCATTCGGTCTGTCCCTCCCTGGGTTAGTAATGTCTGTCGCAGTAATTCTACAGCAATTACCGCAGGAGTGACAATGATTATTCTGTCACTATATATAATAACACCCGCATTCATAAAGGAACACGGGTGTATCTGTAATTTAGGTGTATGCGTTTATGCCGGGATTGCTTTATTAAGCGCGGGTCCGGCCTATTGATATGCGAAGCCGCCGCCGGCGCTCTGTACAGGCTCGAAGATCGACTGTGCCTGCTCATCTGTCAGCTCGATTCCGAATACTTCCTTGTAGTAGTCCTTTGCCTCGCTGATAACGTCGAGATCCTCGAACTGCTTCGGATATGCCGTCTTTGCCATCCAGAGCAGCGTCACCGGGCAGTCGACGCCAGGTGTGTAGCTGCGGTACATTCCGAGAGGCATTTTGTAGACTCTCTTGTCCTGTACGGCTTTGACCGGGCTCCAGTCATATCCTTCGACCGTATTGTTGTAGAGGTCGTCCGGATAGAAGGTGTTGAAATTGGTCATGAATATCAGATCAGGATTCCATGAATAGACCTGCTCCATGTTGACCGCTACGGAGTTGTCCTGTGAGAGCTCCTGCGCAACGTTCTTTGCTCCGATTGCATCAGCCCACCACTGTCCGAAGAACTGCTGTCCCGAGGTCAGCAGCGTTGTGTCGCTGTACTGGAAGAGGAAGAACGCATTCGCTCTCTCTTCGTCAGGAATATCTTTTACTCTTTCCTGAACGAGTTCATACATCTCGTTGGATCTTGTCCTTACAAGCTCCGATTTGTCATTGTCAGGGAACATCTGGCTGAGCAGATCTATCCAGTTGTTGAGCGTCTCTATGCAGTTATAATCCCATTTGTTTACCGAAACAGCTACTGCCGCGAAGCCGGCCTCCTTGAGCTGATCTCCGAGTTCAGGACTTGACGCGCTGTAGAATACGACGTCAGGTTCGAGCTTTGCGAGCTCCTCCATGTTCACATTCGTGCCGTCGATGTATCCGGTCTCAGCCTTGAGTATCTCAGGATACAGCTCTCCGAGCAATCCGTTCTGAGCTGCAGTCATGCTCGGCTCAGGCATTCCGACGATCTTGTCTGCGGAATCGAAGAATACCGCGAGCACACTCGGAAGAGGAAAGATGTCGCATACGGCGATCTTATTGATCTCTGCAGGGACCTCAACCTCGTTGTCCGCATGGTCTGTCACGGTGATGGTCGAAGCTGTTTCGGCGCTTTGCTCCGCCTCGCCGGAATCACCGGATGAGCCGCATGCGGCAAAGGACATCATTGCCATCGCCATCATCAGCATCAGCGCCAGTATCCTGAGCGATGTGCTTTTTGAACTTGTAATTGTTTTGCCTTTCTTTGTATTCAGGGACTTATTTACAGTCTGCTTCATACTTAGAAACCTCCTTTGAATAATAGTATTTTTCAGCAGAAATAACTTATTGATTATCGTAAAATGCCGGTCTGAGCAGAGTGTCTATGCACAGTCTGTAAGTAATATGGATACAGCCTGCGTGACATCGGCCGCAGCATCAGCGGCACTAAACTGAGCAATATTACAGGCAGCCGGGTCAAGCTGCCTGTCTGTAAATCTGTTTACGGATAAATTATCGCGGTCACCTTCTTGCAGCGCGCCCGCCGGATTTGCCGCGCGTATTCCTGACTGAGTTTTCCGCTGCTTCCGAACGGACAGTCTCATCAGTTTTGCGTGAGCTATCAGCATTTTCGCTTATCTCAGCCTCCTTTGCGGAGGACACATCAGAGTCTTCGATCTGTTCGAGTATTATCTCCGGATGCGCAATCAGATCAGGTATATCATCTCTGTACAGCCTGCCCGAAAAAGCCTCGCTCGGAAGCGGTATGAATTTTGCGGTATCAGGGCAGATCGGCTTATACATCGGATCTGCTATTATATATGCCGCGTCAGCCAGTTCCGGAATGATATCATCCTCATCAGGCGTCATCACGTCCCACTCACGCAGTATGCCGGCCGGACATTCGGTCGCACAGAGAACCTTCGTCTTGTGGCCTGTCTCGAACCTGATCGAGTTCGCAAGCGAAAAGTTCGTAATGCCTTCGCCAATCAGCACCACCATTTCCTCCTTGTGGACAGGATCAAGATCGTTCGGATGTATCTTGATGCTGGTAAGGCCCGAAAACCCGTCCTCGACGCCGCTCATGCGCATCATCCTGTAGCCCTCGGCTGTTCTTGTAAGAGCATCCGAAAGGTACTCGCTCTGCTTCGGGCCTATAGGCAGTCCGATGACTGAAGGAATGCCGAATTTGTGATACATGACTCTGCCCGCTCCCAGGCCGGCTGCCGAGATCACCAGATTGACGTCTGCAACGCCCGCGCACGCCAGCTCGTCAAGGCTGCAGCCCATCGCCCATTTCGAAACTACCTCAAAATCGTTGCCTCTGAGCCATTTTACGATCGATGCGTCTGTTCCGTTTGTTGAAAAATCAAGCGGGGTCAGTCCGAGTATATTGACCCTGATGCGGCTTCCCGGATATACCGGCCCCTCAGGAGGTCTTACAAAGCGCTCCGCTATTCCTTCAAGAGCCATGGAGGCTCCGTGGATATATGTGTTCATGCCTGTCGTCGGGAATCCGAACGCAGGAATTCCTGTCCTCTGTTCTATTACAGATGCGACGGCTTCAAAATCAAAGCCTGTCATAGTCGGGATAGGCGTGCCTGCCACAGCTATGAAGCGCGGATGCAGCTCCTTTGCCGCCTCTTCGATATCGCCTATCAGTTTTTCGTCGTCTCCCATGATGGCTTCCATCTCGCTTATTCCCGAGATGAAGACCATGCTGTCCTGATCAGACCATCGCGGCTCATCATGTGTCGTGTAAGTTGAATTGCAGCCGGAAGCGTCATGCATCACTGTCATGCCTCCAAGTTCATAGAGAGCAGAGCATACGCCCATAACATCGGCTGAATAGGTTGAAATGATTCTTGCTGTCTGTTTCATATTGATCACCTACAGATCCAATAATACTATTATCGTCACGTTGCACGTGGCGCTCTGCCTGAGCCCTGACTCTCACAGTCCGGGCTCAGGTTCCCTATAAAAAAGCAATAAAACGGTTAATATACTAAAATCATTACAATATTCGCAATAATTTTACATCATCTTACGCACACTTCGCAGCCGAGGCCTTTGACCTGTATCAGCTCCCGCATCGGCTTGCTGTGCAGAAATGCTTCACGCATCAGTCCGAGGGTTCCGGTGACGGCTTCATATCCGTTCATGCCCCCGCCCTCGACAAGGTTCACAAAGTGATCCGTGTTCTCGAAATGGGCTGCTTTTTGTCCTATAGCGAGAACGAGCGGAGCGTCCTCAATGTCCGAAGCCGCAGATGACTGTTGCGATCCAGAGGATATCAGCGCGGCGCCCTGCTCCGTGGCAGTCTGCGCGAAGCGCATCGCCGTGTGTACCGTCGGATGGAGCATCAGCTCAGGATAATTGTTCCGCAGATATTCAAAGTCCTTTTTATCCGCTGCGGGAATTCCGTCAAGATACACCCTCTGCACGTTGAAGCCGTGATCGAGCAGCGCTCTTGCCAGTCCGAGAGGTCTCGGACAATATGTATAATCTATGGCTAACGGAGTATCGCCTATCAGCTTCAAGGTCTCTTCATATGCCCTGCCGCAGGCTTCCCGGCCGCCTGATCTGATCTCTTCGAGCAGCGATCCAAGAAGAGGCCTAAGCCCCGAATCAGATTCGGCTGTTTCACAGTTTGCCGCAAGCAGATCCGCGAGCTGTCTGAAGCCTTCGTCTATCTCATCATAGTCAAAGCTGTACGGCAGATGGCAGTGGACTGCTCCCAGCCTCTCAGCAAGCATATCCGCTCCCGTGACCGCGTCAGGATAATTCGAAATGAATACTGCGCTCTCCGCCATTTCCTGATACTCTTCGTAGCTGCGGCATGATGTTATTTCATGTACCTTAAGGCCGGCGCCTTCAAGCAGCTTTATGAGATCGCTGTCCTTGCGAGTCGGCAGGTCGTTTCCGACTATGGCTGCCGCTGAGCGGTCTGCCGGACGCTTTTTAAGGAGCGTATAGAGCCTTGATCTCATCAGCTGATCCGGAGTGAGGCCGCTTTTCCTCATGATAGGATTCATATAGCAATCTGTAAAATCTATATCAGGGAATCTTTCTCTGAGCCTCTCATAGATCATATCCAGATCCACGCCCGTAAAATGATGCACGCAGCTCGTATACACAAGCACTGCAGGCGGTCTTGCGGGCAGCTTGTTTATTATATCCGTGACGCCGTCGACAACGAGATCCTCCATATCACCGTCAAGCAGATTGTTTTCCCTGACGGCAACTGTCGAAAACCTGTCACTTGCCCCCATTTCGGCAGCAGTAAGGACTACTCCTCTGAGACAACCGGCAGCGCATACGAATATTTCATGCGCTTCGGGAATAAGCATCCCCGTGTGAACTATATTCCAGGTGCCCCTGGCAGGAGACGAATACTCGAGTCCCGATCTGAACGGCGCGGGAAAATCCGCATCAGCGATCCTCACGCCGGGGATGACAGTCTTGTTATTATTTTTTCCTAAGTCTATTTTTTTGAGCATTTATTTTCGATCATTCAGCTGCAGATCCGCACGTTTTTACCGCTTAGGCGCGGCTGTCAGATGCCGCAGATTTCAAGCAGCTTTTTTGCAAGTGTTCTGTATTCACCGGCCATTTCGCTGTCCGGAAAAGCCTCAACTACGGTCTTTCCCAGATCCTCCGCGTCGGTCACCGTATCGCTGCGGCTGAGTTCACCGATGATCTCAGAGCCTATATCTGACGCAAGCTCAGCGACCTTGGCATCCTCGTCCCTGACATTTCTGCGGTTCAGGATCAGTCCGCCGAGCTCCGCGTAGCCTCTGTCTTTGAAGCCGTCTATGGCGACAGCTATATTTGCAGCGGCATGGATGGCCATGTTTTCGCCCGAGGTGATGATGAAAACCTTGTCCGCATAACCGCCGCGCATCGGCATTGAGAAGCCTCCGCAAACGACGTCGCCGAGCACGTCATATATCACCACATCCGGTTTGAATCTTTCGTAAGCTCCTTTTTCCTTAAGCTTTTCGAGAGCTGCGATTATTCCGCGGCCGGCGCATCCGAGGCCCGGAGTAGGGCCGCCCGCTTCGACACATACGACGCCGCCGTATCCGATGCGTACCATTTCATCGAGAGTAAAATCGTTTTTGCGTTCGCGCACCAGATCCAGGACCGTCTTTATCTCTGCTCCGCCGTGCAGGCTCGAGGTCGAGTCCGCTTTAGGATCGCAGCCTATCTGCATCACCTTGTATCCCATATCCGCAAGTGCCGCGGCTATGTTTGAAACAGTTGTTGATTTTCCGATTCCGCCTTTACCGTATACAGCCAGTTTTACCATCAATCCTCCAAAGCATGCTTCTGCTGTGTTCGAGACTGAGCGAAAGGGCAAAGCGCGTGTGGCGCCGCTGCCTATCTCGCGTATGTCGTCTTGACGCTGATACCCGGGATCAGCCCCATTCTGTGTGTAAGTTCTTCTATCTCTTCGCGTCTGCCGTCCACGTTCGCGTTGATGATGTGGAGGCCCCGCTTCCTGTACGGCATGCCCATCCGCCCTATCAGCAGATGTTCGTATTCATGCATCAGACGGTTTATCCGATCAGCGTATTCGTTGCTGTCGAATATAAGGGTGATCGACGCGATGCACTCCTCACTGCCGTTTTGATCGACGCAACTGCC
Source organism: Mogibacterium sp. (assembly GCA_017433945.1). Taxonomy (GTDB): domain Bacteria; phylum Bacillota; class Clostridia; order Peptostreptococcales; family Anaerovoracaceae; genus Crickella. Next base: position 11,952 of record JAFRGH010000215.1, read on the forward strand.
GGATGCGCCGCTGCTGCCGTCATGATCGACGCGCGGACTGCTTTCACGCTGTGAAGCGCTGCTGATGCTGACAGGCACTACATTTCTGAGAATATTCTCCGCAGTTTCGACCTCCCCGATCACAGCGTTCACTCCAAAAGCCTCGCGTATATTCTCCTCCGTCACCACCGACATTGTGCTGCCGAAGCGGCTCCTGCCGTCTCTTGTGAGTATAAGTGATTTGCCTGCGCGCTGCAGAGCATGCGCCGGATAGTGCGTATTGAAGACGCAGGCAACGCCGTCCGATGCCAGCGCGCTTATCGCGTCCAGAACGACGAGCTGATTGCGAAAATCGAGATTCGATTCAGGCTCGTCCAGGATCAGCAGCCGCGGTTCCGCCGCCATCGCCCTCGCTATGAGTACCATCTGCAATTCGCCGCCGCTTATCGCATAGCAGGGTTTGTCTGCCAGCTCATAGATCCCGAGCTGCTTCATGACGCGCTCCGCGATCTCCATATCCCTGTCAGACGGTGAAGCGAAAACGCCTATGCGGCTGCTTCGGCCGAGCAGTACGGTCTGGAACGCGGTATATGACGATGCGGCTGACCTCGCCTGAGGGACGTATGCCATGCGGCTCCACAGCTTCTTTGCCGGCATGCCGTGTATATCCTCACCATAGAGCATGCTTTGGCCGCTGTCCCATCTGAGCATGTCCATCATGCAGCGCAGCATCGTCGTCTTGCCCGCGCCGTTTGGGCCGAGCACAGCCAGCACTTCGCCGGCGCCTATATCTATATTGATATTCCTGAGGACCCGGCGTCCGCCCTTGTACGCGAAGCTGCCGTTCTCTATCCTCAGGACCGATTCTCTGTAATTATCCATTTATCACACTCTCCAGCCGCCGCTTCTCCTCATCAGCATGATGAAGAACGGCGCGCCAATTATCGCTGTCAGTATAGACACCGGTATTTCCGCGGCGGAAATGCTGCGGGCGGCAGTGTCGACTGCTATCATGAACACCGCGCCGAGGCTGACAGACGCAGGTATCAGCGAGAGGTGATTGTTACCGAAAATCATGCGGCACATGTGCGGTATCAGCAGCCCTACCCAGCCGACCTGGCCGCACATCGATACGCACGAAGCTGTTACGGCAGTTGCGGAAATGATAGTCACTGCCCGCAGCAGGCGTATGTCCACGCCGGAGGCTTTTGCTTCATCGTCAGTCAGCGGCAGCAGATTCATCCGCCATCTTATCAGGCTGAACAGCAGGATGCCCGCGATTATCACCGGAGCGCCAAGGCTGAGTGTGTGATAATTCGCCTTATCCAGACCTCCCATGAGCCAGTAGGTGATGGCCGGAAGCTGCGACTCCTCGTCCGCCACGTATTTGATGAGCGATACCAGGGCCGAAAAAAGCGAACCTATCATTATTCCCGACAGCACTATGTAGCTGAGTCCGTCTCTGCCTCTGCCGGAACCCGCGAGCCAGGTAAGCGTCACCGCTGCTCCGCCCATAGCAAGCCCTGTAAGCTGTACACCGACAAGACCGAACCCCATCAGTATCCCCAGCGCTGCTCCGAAGCTTGCGCCGCTCGCGACTCCCAGTGTGTCCGGGGTTGCCAGCGGATTAGCAAACAGGCTCTGGAACGCGCAGCCCGACACCGAAAGGCCTGCACCGACCAGCGCGGCAAGCAGTATGCGCGGCAGCCTCAGCTGCATCACAGTCTTTTCGATCAGGGTGCTTGACGCATGAGCGCCCGCAAGCCTTAAGCGCAGAACTTCAAGTACCTCGCCGGGAGAGATCTGCATACGGCCGATCCCGAGCGCGATAAGCGCAGCCGCGAAGGGCATTATTATAAGTATGATTTTCCACAGCGCAGGGAGCCTGCCGCTTCTGCCGGCGCCTGATCCGCGGCTTCTGCTGCCGCTTCCTGTGCTGTTATTTATGCTGCTTTTTGTTTTGCCTGTAGTATCAGTTGTTAATGACATTATGCACCGCTTATCCATCGACCGTTTGTCGATCAAATGTCTGACGATCGGACGCCTGCCGATAGAATATCGATATCCCAGAGTATAGGGCCCGTCTTTTTTATCTTCAAATCAAAAATCCCCGCCCCCTGTAGAGAGAGCGAGGCATTGATCAATCCAAAAAAAGAGTCCCCGCACATCTTACTTCGGCTTCAAGCCCGCATTTCACGATGCTGACCGCATGCAGGTTTTATGCTTCAGGGGATGCTGTCTGTATATGATATCAGGACCTGGCATATGTCACCTTTGCATTGATGCCATCAAGTCGTCCCAAAGCGCCGCTCAGGGAATTGATCCTGTCCATCGGCGCATCGATGGCGATGCTGATGATATTGAGATTCTTCTCTCTATAAGGAACTCCCATACGTCCGAGTATGTAATCCGAGTACTCATGGAGAAGATCATTCAGCACGTCTACCTGGTCGGCTTTTGTGACAATAATGCTTATCACAGCGACTCTTGTATCCATCGATATCACTCCTTTTCAATTGCTCCGTCTATTTTAACACATTTCGTATACATGTATCAAGAAATGCGCATTTTTTTCCACGCGTTCCTCAGCAGCAGGAATATCACAAAAGCGAACGCGAACAGCGGTATGGCAGGATGGTGATGCGCGATGCCTGTGAGAGGCGCGAGCTCTCTGCTGTTGGTAAAATCCACAGTATAAATGCTTGTCCTGTTCATTATTATCTCGCCCGTTTCAAGATCCTCATGCGGCGGTCCGTCCGCGGATGCTATGCATGCCTTGGTCTCGACCGCGCAGAAATGTGCTTCGTGGTCGTTGGCCTGCTGCGTGATGGCAAATGAGGAAGCTGCAGGAAGTCCTGATATCTCGATGAATCCGCCGCTGGATATGCCGAGCTGCAGCAATGCGCTTCCGGCCGTATCCGCGGTAAAGGAATTATCAGCGGAGTCTCTTACAGCCTCGTATTTTTTGCCCTTCAGCGGATATTCGGCGCCGGGCTCCAGTCCGCCCAGCGTTAGTGAATACCTGAATATTTTGCTCGTATCCCCAAGCGAGCCTTTTACCCTGCACGCTATCACAAGCGTGGCTGTCTGACTATTCTGCGAGGACTTAAGCAGAGCATCTGTCTTCATATCTGATGTCCGCGGATCATCCGTCTGTGATGCTTCGCCTGCTTCAGCTTCTTTACTGCCTGCAGATATATCTTCTGATACCGGGCCGGCCTGTATTTCGGGGTTTGCTGATGACGTCTGATCACCTGACTCCTGCCGGGCAGCATCGAAGCATATCCCGGGCTGATCTGCGGGCGGATCATCAGCGATCCCGCCATGCTGCTCCTCATGCTGATCCTCAGCAGTCCCGTCGTTCTGTTTTTCCACTTCCCCGCTGCCTGGAGGAGGCTCCGCGTACAGCGAATACTCAGAGTCAGTAAACGAACAGGCAGAACAAGGTGCGGCAGTATACTCAGCGGCAGTATACGCGTATACCGGAGCAGGCTGAGCTGCCGCCATCAGTGAGAATACGTCTGCCAATATTAAAACCAGTACAGATGTCTTTTTGCCCGTCCTTTTGCCTGCCCCTTTGCCGGTCATACAGTCTGCCTTTTTGTCAGTCTTATCCGCGTCCATTTCTCATCCTCCATCTGAGTTTGAGCGCCTGCCAGAGAGCGAAAGCAGATGTCAGCATCACTGACGAAAACCTGATGACTATTTCCACCATTACCTCATCATCGGTCGCCGGAAAATCATCTGCGCGGGACTGCTCAGTGAACGGCTTGTAATAGCAGTCGGTGTATACTATTTTGTCCGTTTTGCTTCCCGACTCGTCCCATATGACCATCTCTGATGTTCCGTCGCTCAGCATCGCGAACATCACCCTGTAGGTTTCCATATCCAGTTCGAGATCATCCCTGTCATCTCCTACACGCTCCACCGTGTAATAATATGCTCCCGGCTCGCAGAAACGTATCTGCCCGAAATCAGGGTCCTCATCCCCTTTTACCGTGACGGTTTTGCGCATTCCGTCGGAACCGTCCGGCATAGGCGAATCCCACGATTCAGCTGTCAGAACGAAGCTGCTCCTGTAGTTCCCTTTATATCTGTCTCCCTTCAGCTCATGCTTTACCGGGATACTGCGGGTCACGCCCGTAAACTCCGTATCATCTGCACAGCATACTGCCGTCTTTAATGCAGCTGCCGCAGCCAGCACCGCTGTCAAGGCGATTATCTTGATCGATTTACGCATTGTTCCTGAGCCCTCCTTTTGTTTTTCAGATCTGTCTGCGCCTCAATATGCCGATGACGCGGCCTTTGATCCTTTCCTTTCCTATCTGTCCGAAAATCCGGCTGTCCTTTGCTTCGTCGCGGTTATCTCCCAGTATAAAATAATTATTCTCTTCGATAGTGAGAGGCAGCCGCTCTCCCCCGGCCGCATATGTCCTCTGATATATGCCCCTTTCAAACGAAACCGGCATGAATATCCCGTCGAATGTCAGCTGTCCGTCACCCGTGCAGCCGACTATCGTTCCCGCACATGCGGCCGTTCTTCCTGTGCGTATTTTTCCCTCTGCAGCGTATACCACGGCTTCGGTGTTGAGTATTTCGCTGTGCCTGAGATACAGTATTATGTCCCCGTCCCTGATCGCAGGATACATGTCATTTCCGTGCTGCACTGTCACGCCAAGCATTAGAGTAAACACCGCCGCGACCAGCCCGGCAGTCACAGCAAGCTCGATCAGAAATGCTGCAAGCCGCGACAGAAAAGGCCTGCTCTTGTCAGCTGATGTCCCGCTGCTTCTGCTCCTGTACCCATGTCTGCTGAACACTCGTCCGCCGGATCCATGACTGCCTGATCCGCATCTCCCGTATTTCATTTTGCCGTTATTATTGATCGATCTCATAATTGTTACCCATCAATCTCGCCCGGCAGAACACGACTGCTCTGTTATCGCTCATATCGCCTGCGCAGGTCGAAAGCAGGACCAGCTTGTCTCCGCTTCCAAACTCCGTTTCTCTTTTGAGTTCGCATTTTTTCATCTCTCCAAATGGCGGCTCTGCATCCGGTCCGGTATAGTAAACTATACCGTCATAGGCATCTTTTATGCCTGCCGCAGCAACCGCGAGGCTGTATGTTCCGTCCGGAGTGATAAGCTCGCCGCTTCGGTTCTGCTTAAAAAATTCTTCATCGATATATGCCGACACATCGCTGAACATCGCGCCTCCCGCCATATGGTGGCCATGGATTATGAGATAGGGATCTGTCAGATCAGCGGAATTCCTATAGTCGAGAAAAATACACCCGCCCTGATAATACTCTCCGTCTATGTCCTTACTCAGGTATTCGAAATTGTTCCTGCCCCTGACGACCGGATAATCTATGTGCGTGCCGTCCATACGGATCCAGGCGACGACATCGGTATTGCGCTCCTTCAGTTCGTCAAAGCCGCAGAACCCGCCGGGTATTCGGCCGGCATCCGACGCAGCGTACATATCCTGTATCGCCAGGGCGGTAAAAATCATTACTATCAGTATCATCAGAGCCTGTACATGCCTCAGTATGCTGTACGCGATGCTGAGGCATGTTGCCATGCAGCTCTTCATGCCGCGCCTCCGCGTCGCAGATCTACTGCTCTCCGCGGCGGCGTCTTCTGATGCCGAATA
>JAFRGH010000216.1 GCA_017433945.1 Mogibacterium sp.
GGTCGGAAACAGGAGGACCAATAAGAAATACGTCAGGATATATAAGAATATCTTTACAAAGAAGAACGTCGGCAGGAAGGTGAAGGTATCACTGTAAGCCATGCCTGCTGCGAATCTGATATTTTGCTGAAACTATTGAGTGTCTGCTGTTTACAGGCAGGCACTCAATTTTTCTGAAAAATCGCGCGTGATATCATAGCAGCACATGCATTTAAAACTGGTGATAATGTATACTAAACTGTTATTATTTGGTATGCTAATAAAAGCTTTGAAAAAGAAAAAAGGGAGTGGTTATAAAATGATCGTTTTGAATGATAAGGGTATTCTGAATAATGAAAAGATAGCCGAATGGACTGCTGCGGCGGATAAGGCATACGAAGATGCCCTGAGTGAAAAAGAGAAGCGCTCACATAAGGTGAGGCTCGGCGTTGAAGAGCTGCTGATGCGTTTCAAAGAGCTCTACGGAGAGGATGAACCCTGCAGCATCCGATGCAAAAAAAACAGAGGTATCCTCAGGTTCGTCATCTCACAAAAAGGCGAACAGATCAATCCTCTGGATATAGACAATATCAGTCTGAGCTACGATATCCTGGAGAAACTCGATCTGAGACCGAGATATTCGTATCGGGCGAAGCATGGACTGAATATAGTAACGGTTCCGGTGCGGCTGCCGGCAAAAAAGAATAAGCTGCTGTTACAGCTGGCTGTTGCCGTGCTGCTGGCTGTGCTGACAGGAATGATCGTGCCGGCTCTTCCGGGAAATATAAGCAGTCAGTATGTCCAGCCGGCGCTTTCAGGGCTTTTCAGCAAGATGACGGTTCTGTTCAGCGCGGCCGCGACTCCGCTGGTGTTCTGCGCTGTGATAAACGGGATCACCGGACTCGGGGATGTGGTCTCCTTCGGAAAGGTCGGAGGCAGACTGCTCAAACGCATGATGTTTACATATTGTATGGCTGTGACGTTTATGGTCGTTGTCGGGTCGGCAATGGGGCTTTCAAGCCTGCGCAGCGGTACGGCAGGCAAAAATGTATTTTCGGATATGCTCACTCTTGTGCTCGATATGATTCCGAATAATGTCATAGAACCGTTTGCGACAGATAACGATCTGCAGGTGATCGTTATGAGCATATTCATAGGCGTGATCATGCTGGAGCTGGGTGAAAAGGTCACTCGGGTCAGCAGCTTTATCTCCGAAGTGGGCGATGTCGTCAACAGGATGATGCTTGCCATCTGCAGACTGCTGCCGCTCTTTGTTTATCTCGGCATCAGCGATATTATCCTGGGGGACCGTCTTGACAATATCGGTAAAGTCACACAGATCGTGATCCTTTCGCTGGCTTGTCAGGTTCCGGTCATTTTAATAACGATACTCCGGACGGTGTGGATGACTAAGATCCCGTTCAGGAAACTGTTCTCCGCTCAGCTGCCGTCACTGCTGATCAACCTTACTACGAGTTCACAGGTATCGGCTCTGCCTGAAAGCATTAAGTGCTGCCGTGACAAATTCGGCGTAGATCCTAAAATGGTGGATTTCGGTTTGCCTCTGGGCATCGTCATTTATATGCCTAACGGCGCTATCATGCTCGGTTCTATCGCGTGGGTGCTGGCTGTCATGACGAACGGCCCTCTGGATTCGGGCGCTGTGTTCAAGGTGGCCTTTGTAGCGATGGTTGTGGCGATAGCGGCGCCGCCTATCCCGGGCTCGGCATTCGCGGTCATGCCGATACTGTTCTCGGCCTGCGGAACGGACATGTCTCTTATGCCTCTTGCCGTCATAGTGGCATCTACGATCGGATATCTGCTTCCGGCCATGAACGGCTTCTGTCTGCAGGAGGAGCTGCTTATGACAGCATGGAAATCAGATATGGTCGATCGTGAAATACTATACGGTCAAACTGATGCTGCAGAGTAAGATCTGCAGTAATAGCGGAGCCTGTCGAAATAAACCTCGGCAGACTCTGCATTTTTTTTGCCATAATATGCAAATTGAGCTATAATTCACTCTGGTCTGATTGACAAAAATTATTAACGGGAGATTTGTAATATGTTTTCACTTATATTTTGTTTTGCAGTGCTTACTGCAGGATACTGCTTCTACGGAAAGCTTGTGGAAAAAATAATATCGCCGGACGACCGCGAGACACCGGCTGTTCGTCTGAACGACGGTGTTGACTTTATGCCGATCAAATCGGGAAAAGCGTTCCTGATCCAGCTGCTGAACATAGCCGGTACCGGTCCTATATTCGGAGCGATCATGGGAGCGTGCTTCGGACCGGTGGTGTTCCTCTGGATCATTTTCGGAGCGGTACTCGGCGGAGCTGTACATGACTACATGGTTGGAATGATATCGGAGCGGCATGAGGGAAGCTCCATAGCTGAGCTTGCGGGCATATATCTCGGAAATGCCGCCAAATGGGGGATGCGTATTTTTTCGGTGGTGCTTCTGCTGCTGACCGGAACGGTGTTTGTTACAAGCCCTGCTGCGCTGATCGCTGACCTTACGCCGGAATCGTTTACTGTGAAATTCTGGACAGTAGTGATACTGCTGTATTATATACTGGCCACGCTGCTGCCTATCGATAAGATCATAGGAAAAATATATCCGCTGTTCGGCGTTACCCTTATCACAATGGCGGTAGGGATACTCGGAGGCATCATTTTCGGCGGATACACTGTGCCGGAGATATCGTTTGAGAATATGCACCCTGACAAGCTTCCGGTCTGGCCATATATGTTCGTTACTGTTGCGTGCGGAGCTATATCGGGATTCCACGCGACACAGTCGCCTATTATTTCGAAATGCATCACCAGTGAGAAAGAGGGCAGAAAAATATTCTATGGCGCAATGATCAGCGAGTCCGTTATCGCGCTGATCTGGGCTGCCGGCGGTATGGCGTTCTACGGAACCACTCACGCGCTGAACGACTCACTTACGGCGATGGGGCAGTCAGGTGTGGTATATGATATTTCCAAAGGCATGCTCGGTTCAGTCGGCGGCATACTTGCCATCCTCGGTGTCGTGATCTGCCCGATCTCATCAGGCGACACGGCATTCAGAAGCGCCAGACTGATCATCAGCGAGATCATAGGCGCGGACCAGAAGAAGCTCGCGAACCGACTGCTCATCACGATACCGCTGCTCGGAGCCGGAGCCGTACTCACACAGCTTGATTTTAACGCTCTCTGGAGATATTTCTCATGGAGCAACCAGACGCTTGCCATGATCAGCCTCTGGATCGCTACATCGTATCTTCTCAAAAAATACAGCAATAAATGGGCAAGCCTTATCACTGCTCTGCCTGCGTCATTCATGTCGGCAGTCAGCATGACCTATATACTGATGGCAAAGGAGGGACTGCGTATTTCAGAAAAGATCGCGTATCCCGTCGGAGCGGCATTTGCGGTATGCCTGTTCGTGATCTACCTGGTCAAAGCAAAACAAAAAAAGAAATAATTCAGTGAACAGATGGCATATGTTAAAGGAGCCGTCCGGAGCCTCCGCCTATGGCTTTGGACGGCTCTCTTCATGCTGCGATGCTGTTCGCTGATTTTTTTTATTTGATTCAGCACAAATGTGCTATCATTGAACTGAACAGTATTGCTTCGTGCATACGATTGTGAGGGACTATATGGATATTACGAACAAAAGGAGTCAGGAAAACAGATTTGAACTCAAAGCGGAGGAGATCGACCGCATAACGGAAGAACTCGATGAGATACTGTCGAATGAACCGATAGACCGCAAGGACGCTCTGCGTCTCAGGTTTATTATTGAAGAGGTACTGCTTAACTACAGAGATTTTTGCTCGGAGGGCTCTGACGCGTCTCTGTGGTTTTCCGTTACCTTCGGCAGGTTCAGGATATCTCTTAAGATCGTAGGGGACCGCATGGATCCTTTTACTGAACAGGATCCTTCGGTAACCTCTGTAATGGGATCTATGCTCGCTAATTCCGATTCGCTGAACCGTGCCTGGAAATATCGGAGCGGTGCCAATCTGGTAACCTTTACTCTGCAGAAAAAGCGTAAGATGAGCCAGATCGTCACTATACTCATAGGGCTGCTGTCCGGCATGGCAGCAGGATTTCTGATCAGGCTGCTGCTGCCGGATAAGGCTGGAGATATCGCGTCAAAGTTCATCATACCTCTAACCAATGCCTATGTGGGGCTGCTCTGTGTTATGGCGACGATACTGTGCTTTGCAGCGATCGTCCTTGGCATAGTACGGCTCGGAGATATTTCTACCTTCAGTACGGTAGGAAAGAAGATGATCCGAAGCTTTCTTGCGGCGGCATTATTACTGACCATGTTAAGCACCGCGTGTATGATACCGGGTCAGAGCTTCGGCAGTTCGGCAAAGATGTCGATCAATTTTCTGGACTTTTTTGATATCCTGATCAGCTTCGTTCCGAATAATATCCTTTCGCCTATACTGGAGTTCAACTCCGTTCATATAATCATAGTAGGTATAATGTTCGGTGTCTCCATGCTCCACATGGGGCAGAAGGCTGACAATCTTACAGAGATCGTCGACGAGGTCAATATAGTGGCCATCGTTTCCAATTCATATCTTAACCGCTTTATTCCCGCGTATGTCGGTCTCATGGTCTGCGGGCAGTACCTGTCGGGAGCCAATGAGAATCTTGCAGGTCTGCTGAAGCTGGTGCTGATGGTGATGGCGGCCGATCTGATCACACTGGCTGCCTATACTGCCTTTATATGCTTCAGGCTCAGAGTAAGCGCGAGAACCTACATCCATAAGCTGCTGCCGTCATTTATCATCTCCCTGTCGAGCGCCAATGTCGGCGCCGCATTTACGACAACCATCGACACTCTGATAGGACCGCTCGGTCTGGGACTCGATTACGGACCTCTGGCCTACAACCTCGGCAGCATTCTTTTTCGCCCGGGCTACTGCATAGTCTTTACAGCTTGCAGCATTTTTACGGCAGGCATGTATGGGGTCGAGGTGACCTGGTCCTGGGTAGTAGCCGCGTTCATGCTTTCGTTCATCCTTTCGGTGGCTACACCGCCGGTCATGGGAGGAACGACTGTATGCTTCTCGATCCTGTTTTCGCAGCTTGGACTGAACTCTCAGGCTCTGGCAATGATCATTTCGATAAATGCCTTTTTTGAATTCATGACTGTAGCTGTAAACAATTACTGTCTGCAGAGCCAGATCGTTCTCCTCGGTAATTCCATTGGAGAGCTGGATGCGGACAGACTAAGAAAAGAAGAATAAAGGCACGCAGTTTGACCCTGAGATCGCGGATATAATGCTGAGGCTGATCAGAAACGGGGAGATCAGAATGGATGATGATCCTGAGGAAAATAAGCCTGAGGAGCATAAACCTGAGAAGAATGATCCGGCGGAGAATAAATAATGACGCCGGAGGCTTGCTTTACTGAATAGCTTATGACGGGGCTGCCGCACTTTTTTTACTGTGTGACAGCCCCGTCTCTGTTGATCAGCTTATTCCGCGACATACAGCGCTGCAGCTTCGGCAGGCCATGTTACAGGCAGGACTGCCTGCAGTGATGAATCGTCGACAGCTATCTCGTATTTCTTGTGAATGAGACAGTTGACAGGATCCTCTGTGCCGAGGACTAACGCGATTCTGTGTCCCGGCGCAACGGTATACCTTGCCGGATTGAGGTATACGTGATAATCATGCGATTCCCCCTCCTTAAGGCATATCGACGTCTCGGATGTCTCAGGCTCATAGCCTGAATCCGGATTGCAGAGGTCTATGTAGGCGCGGGTGATTACATTCCAGCTCCTGTGCTGTGTCTCGAATTCTCTGACATCGAGAGGCGCGAGGTCTCCGCCGAGAGGCAGACCGCCCTCGCTGACATTTCTGACAGGAACGACATTTCTCTCAGCATCCGTAGTCTGTATCGAATCGAATTCTTCATCCGCGAGGTCGCAGAGCAGCACGGTCATCTTGACATCGTCCATCTTAGCTGCCGCTGTGCCGAGAGCGAAGCTCAGCTTGTCCGCGTCATTGATATTCTCACCGTCAAATGCCGTATCGGCATTACCTCCTGCCAGCGCCGCGCTGAAACCGACACAGACGCTTCCCTGTATGGTGACCGGCTCATCAAGATGCTGCGTCATATAACGCCTGTTCATGCACAGCGATTCAGTGCTCATTTTTTCATCAAAGCTGTTCTGATCGATCCCGGCTGTCTCCCAGTCGCTGTTTATGATCCCGACGCCCTCGGATCTGCTGCCGAGCACGAGCTCCTTGCCTGTTGCCCATGAATCAGCCTTTTCCCATACATTCTGGTCGAGATTGCTCTGAACAAGCACGGCAGGCATCTGCTCCGCTCCGTTGTCCACTCCGCAGAGCCAGTGGCTTATCCAGCGGTTGACTATATCGTCATAGTACTGTCCGTCTATCATTATGCCGTAGTTCTTGTTAGGCATGGTCGGTGTGATATGAGGACCCTGGTGGATGATGAGCTTCACATCCCTGCCGGCCTTTTCAAAGGAGCTGTGCATCATCTCGAACTGCTTGGTCGATACGTTTTCGTCATGAAGACCGTGAACTATGAGCGCGGAGCATTTGATGCTGTCTGCCTGAAGAGTGTAGTTGCCCTCCTTCCAGAATTCGCTGTAGTCACAGCCTGTTTTGAGCTGCTCGATGCTCAGCTGATGATGAAAGGCGTCGAGCTCTGCCTTTTGCTCCGTGCTCAGCTCAGGATCGCTGTATCTGCTTGTGCAGTAATATGAGAGGAAGCTCATCAGCATTTCCTTAGGCCAGTAGCGCTGCGCGCCCTGCTGGTTGAGGAAGCTGTACCAGTCTGAGATGCCGGCTACAGGTATGATGGTCTCAAGGCCTGCAACACCCGTAACGGCTACAGCAAAAGGCATGGTGCCTGCGTAGGAACGTCCTGTCATGGCAACCTTGCCGTTTGACCAGTCGGCCTTTGTGGCGGTGCCGCGCGTGCGGTCTGTATACGCGACGCGGTCACCGTGCAGCCATTCGACAACGCATTTGAACGCGTCTCTCTCATAGGATGAGCCCACGTATTCGAAACCGTCAGAGCCGAGAGAACCGAAACCCGCGCTGACTACGACAGCAAAGCCTCTGACGAGATAGTAGTTAAAATTATCGAGATTCTCGTAGCAGTACGATCCTGCGGAGCCCTTGTCTTCAAAATACCAGTCAGACGGATCAGCCTGCTTTGCCGCGTCGAGAGCGCTGATGTATTCCGAAGGTGATCCGTGCGCAGCCTTGCGGTACAGCCTGCTAAAATCAAAGGCCGGCGTATCTGCATTCTCGGCCTCCTTCATGTGATCATAGCCGTCAGAATTGACTCCCGCGCAGTACGGACGCGCCTCAAAGATAGTCGCGGCCTTGTAATTGCCCTCGGCAGCGCTGCGCGGCACCTGTATCATTGCCTTGACCAGATCGCATTTGCCGTCACCATCCGCGTCATAATCCGATTCAACATAGACACAGTAGCGGACTATTGCGCTTGTATCAGCGTCATATGCATCGCCTGTTTTACCGTCAGTAAAAGGGAAGACCGGCTGAGCCAGGCCGTTTTCAAAGACCGGCAGCTGATTGAAACCACTCATTATATGTATTACCTCCTGTAATTGATCTTGCTGTGAGTCAAAAAGAACCATCCCCATTGACTCATTGTTTGCTTTATAAGTGTAACACTATCACATGGCGGATTTGCAAAACAAGTTGCCTTATATATTAAAAAAAACATATAATAAATTTGGCCGAAGGAGAGTTCCGGAGGAGTGTACTGCGGTATCCTTCGCTGCGGCCGCAGTGCGCCTGCACAGGAATAAAGCGGGTGCATTATAGTGATCAGCAGGCGGTCCGTGCCCGGGGTATTTCTAAATGCAATGCTAAAACCTATCTTCCGGAGGAGCAGCAGCAAGCTTGCTATCGAGCTTGCTGCTGTTTGTGGATATGAAAGAATCAGGAATGAAAAGAAAGAAACTGTTTGACAGAATGAAGGAATCTGATTTCATCGAGGCGTTCCTGTATCATCACAGTGATCACGCTTCGCCAGGAACAGATATTGACATCGATGAAGCATACGTCAGGAGCCGGGACTACTCAGCGGATATCGACAGGCTTGACGCCGGTGATTATTTCTTTGATGTGCCGGTGAAAAAGGTGATACCCAAAAGCCTATCGGATAAAATGAGGACAGTATACTGCTTCGGCGGCAGACAAAAGCTGCTGCTTCAGGCAATGTCATATGCTCTGCATGATTATGACGACATCTTCCCGGACTGTGTGTATTCTTCGATACTGGGTAAAAATTTCAAGGAGTACGCGCTCAGGCTCAGGGGAAATAAGCAATACGGCGATATGTACGCTGTCAAGGCAGACATAAGCGGCTATGGCGGCAGCATAGACACAGATATCCTTGTTGATAAGCTGAGAGATACTCTTGCGGAGGATCCGGAGCTGCTGAAATTTTTGATCTGGCTGCTTGAAAGGCGTGAATTCCGCTTCGAGGGCAGACTGATGCGCGGCGGCACATCCGCACTGCAGGGCATACCGATACATAATTTCTTCACCAATCTGTATCTGCTGGACATGGATGAAAAGATACGCATCATGGGCAAAGAATACTGCAGATATTCCGATGATATCCTGGTATTTGCAGAGGACAGGGACGCTGCGGAAGCTATCATGGCTGTAATAAGAGAGGATACCGCAGATGCGAAGCTCAGTCTCAATATGAAAAAGACATTTATCTACGAGCCGCACTCCCGCATAGAGCATATGGGCATCTGCTATGAGGACGGCATAGTGGATCTGTCGGACTATTCTCTTTACAAACTCAAAAGGAAGATGCGCATAAGGACGAAACGCATAAGGAGGCGCATCGAGGACGGAGATGTGAGTCCTGCAGACGGAGCCGCTCTGCTGACGAAACTGAACAATCAGACCTTTTTCGGAAGGGGCGACCGCAGAGAGCTCAGCTGGAGCCGATGGCTGTTTCCTATACTGAATGACTGCACGGGCCTGCATAAGATTGATCTTTATCATCAGTACTGCCTCAGATATATACTCACGGGAAACAAAGGAGATTCCTCATATAGAGTCAGATATGACGAGCTTAAAGAGCACGGATACCTGAGCCTGGTCCTTGAATACTACAGATGGGTAAATAAGGTAAAATACATACAATTGTGACAGACGCCGGGAGCTCCCTGATAAAAGATGAACAGGCATAGGAGAGA
>JAFRGH010000217.1 GCA_017433945.1 Mogibacterium sp.
ATACTGGGGTTAAATCCTGTGATTTTCATAATAGCCTGGTCTCCTTTTTTAATTTTGAAATATATTATAGATGATTGTTGCCGCAAGTTTCAAGTCTCCAGATATGTGGGGATAGACCATGCAGCTACCCAGGCTGCCCGAAATAATTTCGGCAGGCTCTTTGACAAATGTGAACGGAGCTGTTTATCTGAGCAGCATTTCCCAGGGCTTTGATTTTTCGATTCTCTCAGCGGCCTGAAGGCGTTCCTGAACTGTCCTGAAATCTATTTTCAGGTCTCCGCCGGAAATAGCAACGGGTACTGCGTCGTCAAATGAGTATCGGACGTTGAGTTTATCATTTTCAAAATCGTAGACGATTACGCTTTCGTCAGCAGGATCAACTATCCAGTATTCCCTTACTCCTACCTCATAATACTTATTGAGCTTTATAAGCATGTCCACCCGCCTGCTTGATGGTGAGAGGACTTCCATGATGAAGTCGGGTGCCTGAACAGTTGCGGCCTTTTCGGGATTCGGTTCTTCGGAAACCGAATCATCACCGGAGAACTTATCCTTTTTATCGTTTTCGCATACGACAAGCAGATCCGGCTGTACCTTTGTCCTCTTGCTCAGATCAAATTTGACATCCAGAGGCGCGATGTACGGCATGCAGTGATATCCTTGTTCCGCTGCGTAATTACCCATTATTGTATAGACGGTGCCGATAATTACCTGATGAATAGAGGTAGGCGATGCCAGGTCGTAAATCACCCCGTCTATCAGCTCAACGCGAATATCATCGGGGATCCTGTCGAGGTCATCAGTCGTATAGTCTCCCTGTCTGCGGATCGGGATCCTATATCTCGGGTGGATCGGAAGACCTTCTTCGGACAATTCAAATTCACCTTCAAAAGGATATGTTGTATCGGTGGTTGCCGCATCGGCACGCTTGAAAACTGCTTCGAGAGCGACGAGAGTCTTGTACCTCGGGTGAGCTGTCGTACCTGAGAGAACCTTTTGCACTGTAGGAAGAGGGACGCCTGATTTCTGTGAGATCATTTCGTTGGTATAGTGAAGCTTTTTCTTGGCTTCGTTCATCTCTTCTATCGTCATCATGATTGCCGGATCCTTCCTTCTTCATTCTGCTGCTTATGCTGCCGGATCATTCACCGCCGGATTATTAAGGTGCTGCCCGGCACTGCTCCCTCGGGCATGGCTCAAAGATCATAATAATACCATAACGATACCATTCGCATACCAAATTCGCAAGAATAAAATCATTTTTTTATGTTCAGATATTATCTTCATATGATAGAATACTCGTGCGTTTTGATTAAGATTATTGTTAAGGAGGAATTGGGAGATGAATGCTTTTACAGGCTTTGACAGCTTTCTCTTTCATGAGGGAACAAATTACGAGATATATAAGCATCTGGGCGCGCATCCTGACACCGAGGACGGAAAGAACGGCACGCGCTTCTCGCTGTGGGCGCCTAACGCTCAGGCTGTGGCGCTGATCACGGCGAAAACAGGCTGGGAAAATGAGATATGGATGAACCGCAGCTTCGGGGATCAGGGCGTATGGGAAATATTCCTTCCTGACGTCGGAGACGGCGATGCCTACAGGTTCATCGTGACAGGAGCTGACGGCGTTCGCAGATGGAAATCGGATCCGATGGCTTTTCGCGCGGAGCTGCGTCCGGCTAACGCCTCCATCGTATGTCCTCTGGACACATACCCTTGGGGCGATGGTGATTATCAGGCAAATCGCGATAACACCAAGGTGCTCGAAAAACCTATGAGCATTTACGAAATGCATCCGGGCTCGTGGAAAAAAGGCTACAGAGATGCCGAGGACGAGGACGGCTTCCTCAACTACCGTCAGATAGCCGATGATCTGGTGCAGTATCTGCTGTATATGGGCTATACGCATGTCGAGCTGATGGGTATATGCGAGTATCCTTTTGACCTCTCGTGGGGCTATCAGGTGACAGGCTATTTCGCGCCGACGAGCCGCTACGGCACACCGGATGATTTCCGCTACATGGTCGATGTACTGCATCAGAACGGCATAGGCGTCATCCTTGACTGGGTTCCTGCCCATTTCCCTAAGGATGAATTCGCGCTTGCGAATTTTGACGGCACAGCTCTCTATGAAAACGGCGACCCGCTGAGAGCTGAGTTCCCGGTATGGGGGACCAAGGCCTTTGACCACGGCAAGCCTGAGGTCAGGTCCTTCCTTATTTCGAGTGCTTTCTACTGGATCAACGAGTTCCATATCGACGCTCTGCGCGTGGATGCGGTCGCGTCGATGCTTTACAATGACTATGACCGCTCCGAGTGGCGCCCGAACAAATACGGCGGGCGCATGAACCTCGAGAGCATGGATTTTCTCCGTCAGCTCAACTACGAGGTCTGCGGCAAGACAACGGGATATCTTATAGGCGAGGATTCATCCGCGGAATGGGGCATCACAGAGCCTGTAGACAAGGGCGGACTGGGCTTCACCTTTAAATGGAACATGGGCTGGATGAACGATACGCTGCGCTATATCGCGCTTGATCCTATATACCGCAAATGGCACCACGGCACGCTGACACATACGGCGGATTACGCGTTTACGGAGAATTACGTGCTCGTCCTTTCTCATGACGAGGTGGTATACGGCAAGCATTCGATGGCTGAGAAGGCTCCGGGCAGGATAGAGGACCGCCTTGGAGGTCTCAAGACTCTATATACATATATGTTCACTCATCCGGGCAAGAAGCTGCTCTTCATGGGTCAGGACTTCGCTCAGGAGCGTGAGTGGAACGTAAAGGAGAGCATAGACTGGCATCTTGCGGACGAATTCGGACACAGAGAGATCATGGACAGCCTGCGCAAGCTCAATTCCGTATATAAGCAGTTCCCTGTTCTGTACACGGATTCAAAGGATTCGCGTACCTTTGAATGGATCAACCGTAATGATACCTGGGCGAACACGATCAGCTACATAAGACGCAATCCGTGGAACTATGATGACGCGGTGCTCGTTGTCTGCAATTTCTCACCGTCAGACCACTACGACTACAGCATAGGAGTTCCTGTGGCAGGCAGCTATGAGCGTGTCTTCAGCACCTATGACACTCTGCCAAGCGGCGGCGGTCCGGGAGAGGGCGGCAAGAATCCGGTC
>JAFRGH010000218.1 GCA_017433945.1 Mogibacterium sp.
GTTTATGAATTACGTTATTCTTGATCTGGAGTGGAATCAGCCGCTTTCACCACAGCGAATGATAAGAGACCCGTTCAATCTGAGCGGTGAGATCATACAGTTAGGTGCTGTGACGATAGATGATCTTAAGGAACTTAATATAACCGATCGTTACTCGGCGATAGTAAAGCCGGTAGTTTACACTAAGATGAATAAACATGTGACGGAGGTAACTGATCTGACTGATGAGATCATCAGTCAGGGCAGGTCTTTTGAAGTTGTGTGCAGAGAATTCCTGGACTGGTGCGGTGAGGATGCGGCATTCATAACCTGGAGCGATAACGACATATATATGCTGGAAGACAATATGAGCATACATGAGATGGGTATCGATGATCTCCCGGAATGCTATGATGTGCAGCTGCTGTTCGATGATCAGATCACACAGGAGGATCGGAATTTCGCGCTGTCCTATGCGATGTGGAAATTTGAGATAAAACCGGAGAGGAGCCATGATGCTCTGAATGACGCGATAAACACGGTCGCGGTAATGAGGAAACTGGACTTCTCAGAAGGACTTGAAGGTTATGAAATATGATCAACAGGCAGATCATCATACATGTGGATATGGATGCTTTCTACGCATCGGTTGAGACCAGAGATGATCCGTCTCTCAGAGGCAAGCCGCTCATCATAGGCGCTCTGCCTTCGGAAAGAGGAGTCGTTTCTACATGCAGCTACGAAGCAAGAAAGTACGGCGTGCATTCCGCCATGAGCATAAAGGAAGCGTACAGACTATGCCCGCAGGGTATATACATGCATCCGAATTTTTACAAATACAGGAATGTCTCAGAGCAGCTGCGCGCTATATGGAACGACTATGCGGTAAAGATGGAGACAGTTGCGCTGGATGAAGCATATCTTGATGTCACATACAGCGCCGGTGATTTTGAGCGGGCCGGTGAGATGGCAAGGGAGATCAAAACCAGGACGCGAAACGAACTTGGCCTCACGTGTTCAGTAGGTGTTGCATATTCGAAGACTGCCGCTAAAACAGCGAGTGAGGAGAAGAAGCCTGATGGCTATTTTGAGATCCCGACGGCGCAGGATTTTGTGGCTCTTATGATCGACCGTGATGTCAGATCGCTCTATACAGTAGGCGCAAAGACGGCGGAAAAGCTGAATAAGCTCGGTATCTATACTATTCGCGATATTCAGCAGCGAAAAGACGAGATCCGTAAACGCTTCGGAAAACATGGATGCCTGATAACTGACCTGGCATTCGGCATAGATGATCGAAAGGTGATCGCATACAAACCGGAGGATACAAAATCAATAAGCCGCGAGATCACATTTCAGGAAGACGTAAACGACCGGCAGCTGATCGAAGATGTCCTGTTTCTGCTGGCGCTGAGCGTAGAGGACAGGGCAAAGCGCAGGAATCTGCATGGAGGCGGTGTTACTCTCAAACTTACATATGCAGACATGAGGAGTATCACCAGATCGAGAGTCATCCCGTCAGCGGAAAACGCCGGAGTAATATATCGTGAGACAACACGGCTGCTGGAGGAGGTTGAGCACAGTCGGGTCAGAGGGGTCGGTGCGGGTATATATAATCTGTCCGGTGACAGCGGCTGGCAGATGACTCTGGATGATTACCTTGAAGAGCCAACTGCAGGGACACAGCAGATCATAGAGAATAAACTGAAAGAGCTTGGGCAGCGTTATCACCTCGATTTTGCGGGCAATAAGGATAAGATAGTAAGAGGCGATATCCTGTATCGAACTGCGGAATACATGAGAAAGCTACACAAATAAAAGAATCTGCTGATATGAGGAAAGAAACTACTGTGAATAAAATGGAAAAGGTGATCGGCGGCAGACATTCAGTGAGGGCATTTCATGAAAGATGATGAAAGGTAGTAAAACGAATTGAGTAGGCAGATAAGGCTGCCGGATAAATGTTAGGAAAACACGGAGGGATAAACGAAAATGAAAGACGACATGAAAACGAAATACGAACTGAAAACTCTGGACTCAGAAAAACTGGATAAAGTCTCCGGCGGACAGCATCCTCCAATGAGCGAGATGCAGCCTGCGTATTATACGGTTGTTGGTGATATACCTACGCATGATCTTACTATGTTACTGGAGTGGAGTATGGCAAAACTGTGCAAATGGAATCCGCACCTGTTGAGTTGTATTACTGAAGAAGGCTATGTTGTTTCAGGAACTGTGATTCTGTATTACGAGTAAACCTGAGGACAAACAATTGAAAATGTTACATCACAGCAGACAATATAACGACAACAGCCATGAAGAATTAGTCCTTCATGGCTGTCTGTGTAATAGGTATTTGTTATAGGTATTAGGAGTATTGTTATGAAGAAAAGTTTTTGTTGTCTTGCTGTTGACACCTATAAGATACTGCAGCACCCTTAAGTGAACTTAAAAGGATAAAAATAACATGATGATATTTATGCAAATGTTTACATAGGTTTGTCCATAACGGGCAGACCTTTTTTGCTGCAGAATAATGTGAAGATACGATTGAACCGGAAAACTTTTTTAAATATAATGGCTTTGCTGGTGTTATATCCTGCATATAAGGATAGGATACCGGAATGAAACGCATTATGTATGACGGGATGAAAAAATTATAAAGGCGATTATTATGGAAAATATAAAGCAGGATAGCAAAGGGCGTGTAATGGAAATTGAACTGATGAAAGCTGTTGCGATCATCAGCATGGTACTGGTGCACGTTTTGGGGATGGGTGTACTTATTGACATAAGATCTCCCGAAAACTACCCCGTTGCGTTTACGATTAGTTTTATGGGATGCTTTCCAAGCGCAGGCGTCTTTATGTTTGCCATGGGTTGGGGAACCGCGTTCTCAAAACGTGCAACTGTTGGCAGTTATCTGAGACGATGTATCACCTTGTTTGAAGCCGGTATTGTTATCAATTTGTTCACGGGGTATGTCAGGGCTATCCTCGTTCCTGACATATACGGTCCTATCGGCTCTGTTTTACATTCCATTCTGGCAACAGACATTTATTTTTTTGCAGCCCTTGCACAGCTGTACTTTGCCTTAATGAAGAAGCTTGAATCAAAAAATACACAGAGGATCATGATCAGCATTATGATTATCGCAATATGTTTCTGTGTGAACATCCTGGTGCCGGCTGAATCATTTACTACCGGAAGTGTGTGGCTGGATACGATCCTTGTCTTTTTTATACGGCTTAATGACAGATCCTATTTCCCGTTTATCTCCTGGATCTTTTTCCCTGTGACAGGATTCGGCGCAGCTGCTTTCTACCGGAAGTATGGCATGAAAAAGACTACGATCGCAGCTGCTGTGACGGGAGCTTGCGCCTATATAGTATCGACGTTAGTAAAGACGGCTCTTGGAATGTCGGCGCTTCCAAGTACTCCGGAGTATTACGGCCTTCATCCGATTAATGCACTGAATGGATTTGCAATTATCGCTGCTGAGTTTCTTATTGTCCGATTGATCTTGCTGGCGAGCAGGAATCGTATGCCGGGCTTCCTTCTTACGATGAGTAAAAATGTTTCATATATTTATATTATTCAGTGGCCTCTGATTTCTGTTTTATCCCCGTTGCTGGTAGGCATAACGAACATCTGGATTAATGTCATTGCCGGAATCGTTATCCTTGTTATTTCATATTTTCTGGGAAATCTGCTAAAGAAAAAGAACCTTATCAAAATATAATGTATAAATCGGTGATAATATGAATATTAAAGATATGAAATGGACGAGGGAGCCGAAAGAATACTCTGTCCATCCGGGCAGAATAGAAATAACAACGCTGCCTCATACCGATCTGTGGCAGCGAACGTATTACCATTTTCGTAATGATAATGCTCCGCTCCTTCAGCTGGAGACCGAAGAGCAGTTCTTTTCTTTTATTGTGCAATCGGACTTTTCCGAAAGGCCTCACCGCTTTGACCAGTGCGGTATAGTTATGTACCTTGACAGTGAAAACTGGCTGAAGGCATCTGTAGAATATGAAAACGAAAGCTTTCAGCACCTTGGTTCTGTAGTGACTAATCATGGCTACTCTGACTGGGCAACTACAGCGATCCCGGCTGACGTGAAACTTATGTGGTATCGTTTCAGCAGGCGAAATGATGATTACTGCATTGAGTGTTCTCACAATGGTGAGGATTTCACTCAGATGCGGGTCTGCCATATGTGGGAAGGCGGCGGCAGGATCCGCTTTGGTATATATGCCTGCAGCCCGGAGGAATCACAAGTTAAAGCTGTCTTTACAGATATGAAAATCACCGAGTGCGCATGGAAGGCACATGATGGTCAGCAGCCTGAAATGGAGGTGTAGCGATGCTTTTTGCGTATCTTATAAGAAATCCCTGGTACAGTGTAGTGCCTCTGCTTATACAGATCGTCAGCTATGTAAAAATACTTAAAAAAATGGGAAAAAAGCCTCTGCTCGGAATCGTACCGTTTGCAGGCGAGTGGGCGATGTCTCATGATCTGCTCAAAAAAATGAGGCATTTCTGGAGACCGTTCGTCTTCTCCGCCGTATTGATCCTTACGGCAAGATGGCTCAGAGGCGGAGAGATCGCGCTGGTCCTCAGGCTTTCAGCCTTCGTGGTCTACGGGCTGTTCCTGGCGGTGCTGTACGCGAGGCTTGCAAAGCAATTCGGCAAAAAGGCGCCTTTTGCCGCGGGACTCATATTTCTCCCGCTGATTTTCCTGCCTGTGCTTGCTTTCGGCAAAAGCGCTTACCTCGGCAGGAGAGAATTCAAGCCGGGCAGAGAGCGCAGCACGGCATCGAAGGTCCTCGGCAATATCGCCCTGGTCCTCGTATCGGGAGCCGAGCTTACTGCGCTGCTGGTGGTCTGCTTTGCGCTTACTGTGCTGGTCAGGCCGGCAAGGCCGATCGCGCAGTACATGCTCAATGATGATATAAATAAATATAAATCCGTGACTGCGAGCGATGAGTTCGTGAGCCGAAAAGATACGCTCGGCCCGGACTTTGCGAAGACGGTAGATGCGCAGCGAAGCAGGAGCTATTTTTACCCTGACCACTCAGGCGACAAAAAGACTGTCGTGATGGAATATATCATCGGTTCCAACCTCGAGGACGCCCGGGGATCTGCGTCGATCAATATAGCGCAGATGCTTGATGCCACATCGCGGGGTGACGGAGTCGATTTTGTCATACAGGCAGGCGGCAGCGAAAGATGGTTCACCAAAGGAATAAAGGACATGTCCGTCGGCAGATATCTGATCAGCGGCGGCGAAATAGAGACTGCCGAAATGATGGATAACAGCACTTGCATGTCGGAGCCTGACAAACTGAGTGATTTCATAATCTGGGCAAAGGAAAAATATCCGGCTGACAGATACATGCTGGTGCTCTGGGACCATGGCGGCGGTTTTGCATCCGGTTACGGAGTGGATGATCTCAATCCGCGTGATGATGCTTCTACGATGTCATCGTCCGAGATCATTAAGGCGGTCGGGACGGCTTCGAAAAAGACAGGGATAAAATTCGACATGATAGGCTTTGATGCCTGCCTGATGCAGGACGTTGAAATGGCAAAGGCTTTCGAGCCATATGCCGATTATTATCTGGCATCACAGGAAACAGAGCCGGCGTACGGATGGTTTTATACGGACGGCTTCGGCAGGCTCGCGGAGGATCCGACGCTCAGCACAGAGACCTTCGGAGAAATGATGGTCAGCTCGTATGATCAGCTGTACCGCAAGCAAAATAACGGAGAAGCACAGCCTGATTACACACTTTCGCTCATCGACCTGACTCTCATCGATGGCGTTCACGACAGACTCGAGGAATTATACGCGGAGTCAACGACCGGTATACGGAATAAACCGGAGGTCTTTGCTGATCTGTCCGCAGCCAGAAACGGTGCGTATGAGTTCCAGGATATGCAGCAGGTCGACCTGATCAATTATCTGACAAGGCTCAAAAAAGCCGATTACAAGCAGCAGGTAGCCAGAGACAGCGAGATAGATGAGTTCATCGATGCTGTGAACGCCTGCGTAGTCTGCCGCAACGCGGATTCGGCGGAGGGGATAAACGGAATTTCCGTAGATTTCCCTTATGCCTATCTTTCGGAATACAGCGGTGACCGCGATCAGCTCAAAAAAGCCGGATATACGACACAGAGAGTATTCTTTGATAATTTCCTCAGCGTTATAGCGAGTATGAACAAGCCGGATATCAAATCGCTGTCGGATGTGTGGAAAACGATCAAGTCGGGTAAGAATCTCTCGGATTATACGGGTGAGAGCTGGTATATCAAAGCCTACGACGATTACGACACGGCTGATATGTTCATAGATATCCCGGTCGAGGAGCAGGACGGAGCATCTCTGCCTCAGCTTCCGGAAAAGACCTGGGATACGATACTCGACACCAGGGTCATGGCTTATATGGCTGCTGATGACGGTGATATGTACCTCGGGCAGGAGCATTTTGCCAAAAAATCAGCTGACGGACGTCCGCTCGTTTACATGAACGGCAGATGGGTCACGATAGGCGGGAAGCTCGTATGCTATGAGAATACTTCAGCGCAGGAGACAGAGGAAGGCCTTGTATATAAGGGCAAGGTAAGGGCAAGGCTCAACGGCCTTGAAAACATCACTCTCCATATAGAATGGGATCCGGTCAAGCCGGGTGAAGAGGATGACGGCGGTCTGACCGGTCATGTGTCCGGCTACGAAAAAGACAGTGAGGAACTCGAATTCTTCATGAAAAAAGGACTCGAACATCTCAACACCGGAGATACGATAGAGTTCATCTTCGATTACTACGATGAAGAGGGAGAACGGGTCAAAACAGCCCCGTACGGAGGAACGGTCCGCATAGTGTCCGAGAATACACTGAGCGTGAAGGATCAGGAGTTCGAGCCGGGTACCGAGCTCAAATGCTACGGCATACTGACCGACATCTACCAGCGGGAGCTTATGACCGAAGTAATTAACAAAACGATTGAATGACAGTTAAGACAATTGAGGAGTAATGATGGATTTTGCAAAGGAATCAGAAAGACTGCACGAGCAGTGGAAAGGCAAGATAGAGGTGATTTCAAGAGTGCCGGTAGACAGCGAAGATGATCTGTCTCTGGCTTATACTCCGGGTGTTGCTCAGCCTTGTCTGGAAATCCAAAAGGATCCTGATAAAAGCTATGAACTTACGCGAAGGTGGAATACGTGCGCGGTCGTCACAGACGGCTCCGCGGTACTTGGCCTCGGTGATATAGGGCCTGAGGCGGGTATGCCTGTCATGGAAGGCAAGTGTGTTCTCTTTAAGTCCTTCGGGGATGTGGATGCTTTTCCATTGTGTGTGAAATCACATGATGTCGATACTATCGTAGATACTGTTTATATGATCTCGGGCTCCTTCGGCGGGATCAATCTTGAGGACATTTCTGCTCCGAGATGCTTTGAGATAGAACGCAAGCTCAAGGAAAAATGTGACATTCCTGTTTTTCATGATGACCAGCACGGTACAGCGGTCATAACACTTGCAGGCTTGATGAATGCGCTTAAGGTGACCGGAAAAAAGAAAGAGAAAGTAAAAGTCGTCACTTCAGGCGCCGGCGCGGCAGCAGTATCTATTGCGAAGCTGCTTCTTTCATATGGATTCACCAATATCGTTATGACTGACAGAAAGGGGATCATTTACAAGGGCCGCCGTGAAGGAATGAACTGGATCAAGGAAGAGATGGCTGAAATAACAAACCTTGGCGGAGAGAAAGGTTCGCTCGCTGATGCGCTAAAGGGGGCAGATGTTTTCATAGGAGTCTCCGCGCCCGGACTGGTGACTGAAGAGATGGTTCGTTCAATGAATTCTGATCCTA
>JAFRGH010000219.1 GCA_017433945.1 Mogibacterium sp.
TGCAGCCATATCCATCAGAAAGGATCAGTAATGGCAGAGAAGACTTTGACAGAAGCCCTTGGCAATCTTCAGAATGCCGCTCAGGAGATCGGCAGGCAGGCGACTACTCTCGAGGATTCACTCAGATTATTCGAAGCAGGCATGAAGGAAGCGGAATTCTGCAAGGAAATCCTTGATAAGGCAGATCAGAAGATAACTGTCTATGAGAAAGGGAACGGCGAAGATGCATAGTCTTGAAGAATACAGGAACATAATCAACGAACATCTGACGGATTATATTCCGGAAACAGGATCCTTTGCCTCTGTTCTCAGGGAGAGCATGGAATACAGTCTCAAGGTAGGGGGCAAAAGGCTCAGACCTGCGATGCTGCTGGCTGCGTGTGAATCCGCGGGCGGCGATATCGCGGAGGCGCTTCCTTATGCGCTCAGTCTTGAATACATACACACATATTCGCTCATTCACGATGACCTTCCGGCCATGGACAATGATGATCTGAGACGCAGCAAACCTACTAACCATAAGGTTTACGGCGAAGATATAGCAATCCTGGCAGGTGATGGTCTTCTCAATACAGCTGCCGAAGTCATGACAGGCGAAGTAGTGCGCCATGCTGATGATCACGAAAAAATGATCCGCCACGCAAGGGCTGCGCACGAGATCATGTCCAGAGCAGGAATCAGGGGAATGATCGCAGGTCAGACAGCCGATGTAAAAGGGGAGTATCTCGAAGCTGACGCTGATCTGGTAAGATTCATAGAGGAGCACAAAACAGGCGATCTGCTTACAGCTCCTGTCAGGGCGGGACTTATTCTCGGAGGAGCTGATGAAGAAACTCTCGCCGAGATGACCGCCTATTCAATGAATGTCGGAATTGCCTTCCAGATATTGGACGATATTCTGGATTTCGAGGGGGATGCCGAGCTTATCGGCAAGAATGTGGGCAAGGATAAGGATCTTGGGAAATGCAATTATGTATGCGTACATGGGTCAGAAGCCGCTCATGAGGAACTTCACCGCCTTACTCAGGAAGCTGTACGCATCGCTTCAGCGTATGAAGGTCCGGACGGATTCTTCGCCGGACTTGCGCACACTCTTGAAATAAGAAGGTAATGAACAATGAAATATGATCTCATCCACGATGATCTCATAAATATCTGCAAGACTGCATCAATACAGGAACTCGATGAACTATGCGCCGAAATAAGACAATTCATTATCGATAAGGTCTCTGTAACAGGCGGCCACCTGGCCTCTAATCTCGGCATCGTCGAGCTGAGCGTGGCACTGATGCGTGTTTTTGACACGCCTCACGATAAGATAATCTACGATGTCGGGCATCAGTCCTATGTCCATAAGATCCTGACAGGACGTGCAGCGGGTTTTGACCATCTGAGGCAGTTTGGCGGTCTTTCCGGCTTCCCTAAGAGCAGGGAAAGTGAACATGATGCCTATGAAACCGGTCACTCGAGCACCTCTGTAAGCGCCGCTTACGGAATGGCTATAGCCAGAGATATGAGCGGTGACGACAGCAATATAGTAGCAGTCATCGGAGACGGATCTTTTACAAACGGCATAGTGTATGAGGCACTCAATAATATAGGCGCAAATCAGACCAATCTCAATATCGTGCTCAACGATAACGGCATGTCCATAGCGCACAATGTAGGCGCGCTTTCCAAATACCTCAACAAGGTCCGCTCATCGCAGAAATATGATAAGGCCAAAATATCCGTTAAATCCGCGCTAGGCAATGTCCCTGTGATAGGCCGCACTATCTCGAGAGGCATCAGGAATTCCAAGCAAAAGATCAAATACTCCGTTCTCGGCGAGGAAGGACACATCATTGAAGACCTCGGGATCTAGTATTTCGGTCCGGTCGACGGATATGATATCAAGGAGCTGACCTCCATCCTCAAAGCCGCTGCCGAGTATAACGGACCGACGCTCGTACATGTTCTTACCAAGAAGGGCAAAGGCTACAAGTGGGCTGAGATGTATCCGCGGAAATTCCACGGTATCGGTCCATTCGATCCTGTGACAGGTGAAGTTCTCAAGAAGGATACAGCGCCGTCATTCTCCAAAGTGTTCGGTGAAAA
>JAFRGH010000023.1 GCA_017433945.1 Mogibacterium sp.
GCTCCTGACCTACGTGTAACTGTAATGTTTCAAATTTGTAATCTGACATATTATCTCTTTCTCCTCTCGTTTTTATTTACCTACCTCTCTGGTTGGTAGTTGGAGAATAACATCATTTACCTACCTTGTCAAGGGGTAAATAAAACTTTTTTCAAAAACTTTTCAACCCCATAATGCACAAGGCAGGAAATCCCGTGATCTCCTGCCTTGTGATTGTCTTGATACAGTTGTATTTCCAGCCTGCCGCTTACCTCTTCCTCTTGTACATCAGATGCACCACGTAAGCGCTGACGATGCCGCAGAGCAGCTTAGTTACTACAAAAATCAGAACTGTGTATCCGTCCGTGACATTTGATACAAAGGCAAGGGAGCCGCCGATGACAAAGGATCCGCTCAGACTGAACGCTGCCACGACTTCTTTGCCCTTGTCGTTCATGCGGCCGAAGAGCGGCATGACTGCCAGGGACGTCGCGCATGTCATCAGAAGCGATACGGCTGCCGTATCATTGATTCCTATCTTCTCCGCTACGGCGTTGATCTGTCTGCGGAAGAACTTGAGAATCAGCTCCGACATGACCAGAGATCCGGCGATGATAATAGCCGACTTGAAGACGATGATGACCGCCTCCTCAACGGAATCAAAGCTGGCGTACGCCAGGCGCGGTATGAATATGCCAATGACAGCAACAGCGAACATCAGATAGAACATCCAGTTAACTATCCTGGCGAAGACCGAGAAGAACTTTGTAGTTCCCTCAGGCACCTTCCAGAGGCAAAGAGCCAGAATCAGGCATATGATGAGTATCGGCAGGAACTGCCTCGCGAAGAGTCCGACCGGCATTCTAATCATGAGCTCCGCAGCGATCAGACCGACCGGTATCATGATTATGCCCACGATGAAACCGCGGAACATGAACGGGTAATCCTCTTTTTCGATTGAGGCCATGAAGACCGGCATCTGGAACGTTATAGCCTGTCCGAGAAGCGTACCCAGCACCACCCCGCTCAGAACCAGCAATTCAGGCGTCGCCGCGATCTCGCGAGAAATGAAATAGCCTCCCATGTCCGGCGCAAGCACCGCGCCTATGATCATGGACGGATCAAAAAACAGATGGTCTGAAAGAGCCATGACCTGTTCGGTGTGCCTGCGGATAAACTCCGTTCCAACAGTACAGATACTGACGATAGGAATGACCATCACGCCCATCGTATGAAGGCCATTTTCGAACTGGTCGGCGAGTCCCCACCTGCCGCCCAGGGCCTTATCTATGAATCCTATGCCTGCGAACACAAGCATGATGGCTATGAATACGTTCATACTCCGTATCATAACACAGAACACATCTGTTTGTGCGCTTCTTTTGACACGATAATTATATAAGAGTATACTTATGGCAAGTCAATAGCTATAACCATATGTTAATAGTTATTCGCGTCTTCGGCGCGATGGGTACAGCATCATGGAAAGAAAAACAGCCACTTACATAAAAACAATCGCGGACATGAGAAGCATTTCCGCCGCGGCTGAAAGTCTGGGAATATCCCAGCCCGCCCTCAGTTCTCACCTGAAGAAGGTCGAGAGCGAAATCGGAACGGTGCTCTTCGACAGAAGCCGTCAGCCTCTGGAGCTTACCGAGGCCGGCCGTGCTTATCTCGAGTATCTGGACAGGGCCCTCTCTCTGGAAAAAGAAATGAAACAGGCCATATCCGATATCGAGGGGCTTGATACAGGCAGCCTTACTATAGGAGGCGCCGCGTTCTTCAACGTTGCGTATCTGCCTGAAGCCGTCGGCGACTTCGTCAGGAATTATCCCGGCGTGGATATAGATATTGTAGACGGCAATGTGCCGTTTCTGGCAGCGGAGGCTCTCAAGGGCAGGCTCGATCTCTTCATCACACCTGCCGCGGACGAGCCGGACAGATTCGTCTATGAGAAACTGCTGGACGAAAAAGTATATCTGGCCGTGCCGGAAGACTGGGATATAAACAAGGAACTTGCCGCATCTAACGACGCCGATACAAGTCAATCAGGCAGCTCAGCCATCGCGTCCATAAACGCGGACCAGTTCCGCAGCCTTTGCAACTGCCCATTCATCATGCTGCGCGAAGGACAGCACATAGGGCAGATGATGGAGCACCTGTTTGAGAAATACAGATGCCATCCCGAAAAGATCATACGCGCTGAGCAGACCCTGACATCACTGGCTCTGACCCTGGCGGGCGTCGGCGTTTCGCTGATTACAGACAGCAGCATCCGCAGAAGCGGCCTTTCGAGATTTCCGAAGCTCTATCTGGCCGACGAGAAAATCTGCACACGCAGCATGTACGTCGCTTATCCGCGCAACAAATACCTATCAAAAGCGGCCTCGGAGTTCATCAAAACTCTCAAGGCCGCCAACGCTTGACTGTAATCTATTCTCCGTACCCGTCCGGGTTTTTGCTCTGCCAGTTCCAGGCGTCGCGGCACATGTCCTCGATGCCGAACTGCGCCTTCCATCCAAGCTCTGCCTCTGCTTTTGCAGGATCCGAATAGCACACCGCGATATCACCCGCGCGGCGCGGCTTTATCGAGTACGGAATCCTGACTCCGTTCGCTTTCTCGAAGGCCTTCACCACATCCAGCACGCTGTAGCCCGTGCCGGTTCCGAGGTTGTATATCGCGAGCCCACATCCCGCCTCAATTGCCTGAAGCGCCTTCACGTGTCCGTCAGCCAGATCCTCTACGTGGATGTAGTCGCGCACGCCTGTACCGTCCGGAGTATCGTAATCATCTCCGAACACCCCGAGCTCCGCCAGCTTGCCTACAGCAACCTGGGTGATGTAAGGCATGAGGTTGTTCGGAATCCCGTTCGGATCCTCCCCTATTAGTCCCGACGGATGAGCTCCTATCGGATTGAAATATCTCAGCAGGACGATATTCCACTCAGGGTCCGCCTTCTGCATGTCCATCATGATTTCCTCGAGCATTGACTTTGTCTGACCGTACGGATTCGTGCAGTGCCCTTTAGGACACTCCTCCGTGATCGGAATGACTTCCGGATCCCCGTAAACAGTCGCTGACGAGGAGAAGATTATGTTCTTGCATCCGTTTTTTCTGAGCACATCGAGCAGCGTCAGCGTACCGCCGATGTTGTTCTCGTAGTACTCCCACGGTTTTGCGACTGATTCGCCGACCGCCTTGAGTCCGGCGAAGTGGATGCACGCGTCGAAACCTCCGTCAGCCGCCGCCTTTTCGCATACAGCCGTGAGGCCTTCTCTATCCCTTATGTCGACCTTTGCAAAGGCAGGAGCGACTCCCGTGAGCTGCTCTATGCGGCCCAGCACCTTTTCATTTGCGTTGCAGAGATTGTCCACGATGAAAACATCGTGCCCGCTCTCGATCAGTTTTATAACCGTGTGGGAACCGATGAATCCGGCTCCGCCTGTAACTAGAATCTTCATATGCGTTCTCCTGTGAATCAGTCAGCAGTCATTTGCTTCTCTAATTATATCTTTTTATTGCAAAAACCTCAAAACGTATTTATACTGTTGTCATCGCGCCTGAAAAGGCGATATTTTTAAGCGAAGAAGGAATGACATGACAAAACGAGATTCAAAATCAACCGCTCTGTTTTTATCCCAGGGCGCAATCATAGCAGCGATGTACGTTGCGCTTACAATTATCTTCGCTCCGATTTCATTCGGCGCTGTTCAGGTGAGAATAGCGGAGGCTCTCACAATACTGCCGCTCTTTACGCCTGCCGCGGTTCCCGGCCTGTTCATAGGCTGCCTCATCGCGAACGGCCTCGGCGGCGGCATACTTCTCGACGTTATCTTCGGAAGCATCGCGACACTGATAGGCGCGATTCTGGGATACCTGCTGCGCTTCAACCGCTGGCTCGTTCCGATTCCCGCAATCGTTTCGAACACCGTTATCGTTCCGATGGTTCTCAAGTACGGATACGGCATCGACATGCCGATCTATCTCCTGATGATCTACATTCTTATCGGCGAGATCATCGGCTGCTACCTGCTGGGTGAACTGCTCGCGACAGTTGTGCTCAAACGCGAAAATCTGCGGAATATATTCGGCTCACACTGATTCTTGCAAGCATCCCAGACATTATAGTATCACGTGTAATTGCGTACGTTATAGCATATAAGATAATAATATAAGTATGCTCAAAACGGCAAAACTCCAGCTGTTTCAAGAATTACATAAGCCCCGAAAAACAAAGGCTGCAAGCCAAATGTTGCCGCATTGGCTGCATTTACCCCTTTGTCGCATTTACACGTGAAAGGGGATACAACCTGAATGTTAAAAATAGCCCCTGTTTTATCATCCAAGTCAAAATGGGCTATAAATACCATATACTAGGATCGGTTGCTTTTGCTTTGATATCCCTGAACTTAAAAGATTCAGCAAAAGGGGCTACACAGATAGCCCAAAATAGATGAATAATGGGAAAAGGTGATATTTGCCGGATAAATCAGTAGCCCCTTATTCATGCTTTTGCATTAAAGGGGCTATCACAGGTCAACAGGCGTCTGCCCGCCATTTAGCTTTTTGTCAATGTGCGCAACGTGCGTCTGTTTCTTTCCGGAGTTCACGTGCGTACTTGTCCATCGCATCAAAACGTTCGCTCAGCCACTTCTTGTCATTGTTGTCCAACATCTCATATCACCATTTCCTTCCTGCCCCTCTTTTGAAATCCGCATTGTTTATTTCATTATACTCGCAAGTATGGTGAAGTCAATGTGCGCAGCTGCTACGCAGGTTGCTTCATATCCACTTCATATCCGGCAGTCCGTCTTAAAGTCATCCATCGCCGCCCGCGCCTGTTCGTAGTTTTAAAACCTGACGGCCTGCATGCCCAGCTCGCGCGCGGCGGCAACATTCTCCTCCCGGTCGTCAATGAACAGGCACTCCTCCGCCTTCAGTCCATACTTCTCCAGCAGGCATAAGTAAATGGCCGGATCCGGTTTGATCAGATTCACATAA
>JAFRGH010000003.1 GCA_017433945.1 Mogibacterium sp.
ACTCACTGTGACAGCAAGTCAAAAGAACCGTCCCCATTGATTCACTGTATACGTAAATACAGAATTGTCTGTTATTTTACAAAAAAAGCTGTCCCCATACGGAGTCAGCCTAATTCCATAGTATCCATACAGGTACAACCGTGCCCGACATGCAAATTATTTATTCGGTATATAAATAAAATCAATATTAGCGAAAACATGTCGAAAACCACTATTTTTATACTATATTTTTGGTGTCAAATTCAAGTATTATTTGTACTGTCATATGTGTTTTTATTGTGAATTGCGAAAGGATTACCATGAGAATACTCAGCATTACTGAGCAAAAGCCGCACTCTACGGGAAGCGGTACATATCTCACTGAACTCGTGAACTCTTTTTCGCGCGCCGGACATGAGCAGGCTGTTGTCTGCGGCATTTACCCTGATGATATCATCGATTTTCCGACAGGCGTCGCCTGCTATCCGGTATATTTCACCGATACAGCAAGCCAGACAGATTCAGTTGCCGGTTTCAGCAGCACTGACTGCAGCGACTGCATCGGTGACAGCGGCGACAGCAGCAGATCTCTGCCCTTCCCTATTGTCGGCATGTCGGATATCATGCCTTACACCTCCACAAGATACCGCGATCTGACGGCTGAAATGGTCGGGCAGTTTGAGGATGCTTTCACTGATGCGGTCGGAAGAGCTGTTTCCGAGCTCGATCCCGATGTCATCATTTGCCATCACCTATTTTTGCTGACTGCCATTGTCCGGAAGCATTTCCCGGACAGATGCATATGCGGCATTTCGCACGGGACGGATCTCAGGCAGATGCTAAGCTGCGATAATCTGAGAGAGCTTGTGAGACCTGAGATCGCAAAGCTCGACAGACTCCTTGCGCTTCACGAAGAACAGCGGGATCAGATCACGGACATTTTCGCTGTAAGCGATGAAAAAGTCAAGGTCATCGGCAGCGGCTACAATGACCGCATATTCAATATGGACGGAAGGATGCCGCGCATCACCATGGAGGATTACATGCAGACCAAGGCTCCGGTGATGATCTGCTACGCCGGCAAGATGAGCAGACCTAAGGGTGTGCCTGAGCTGCTCACTGCTCTTAAGGATCTGAGCAGCGATCCCGAGGTCCCGGCCTTTGAGGTCAATCTCGCAGGCGGATGCCAGGATGAGGAAGTCAGAGCCATGCTGGATGATCTGCCGGACAATATACGCTGGCTGGGTCAGATCCCGCAGGAAAGGCTGGCTCAGATTTTCAGGTTCAATGATATATTCGTCCTCCCTTCGTATTTTGAAGGGCTTCCTCTTGTGCTGATTGAGGCTATGGCTTCGGGCATGGTGCCTGTAAGCACTGATCTGCCCGGCGTTCAGCCGTGGATAAGGGAGAACGTGCCGGGACAAAACGTCAGATTCATCCCTATGCCTGAGATGGCGAGCATCGATACTCCGACCGAAGCGGGCCGCAGACAATTCACGGAAGACCTGCGGAGCGTACTCAAAAAACTGATAATCGACATCGCCTCAGACGGCAGTTTTATGCCGCATCCCGACACCTCCGGCATCAGCTGGGACGGCGTCGCAAAAAGAATCATAAGATTTATTTAGGCATCACATTTATCGCCTTATGAATGCTAAAATCACATTAAACG
>JAFRGH010000024.1 GCA_017433945.1 Mogibacterium sp.
ATAAAGTCCCGTTTTGTCCGACTCAGAGTCCGCATCTGTCTGCATGGATTCCCGGCATGTTTAAAAGGAGTCCCGATCTGTCGATCAAAACTCCTTATCTGTCTGAAAATTGTCCTTGACAAGAGAACCGGTTTAATCATTATATATACTCAGGAAAGCACAGGCAATCAAAAACTCGAAAAAATATTTATATTGCGAGATTTTTTCGAGTAATAATATGTTTCAGATGATATTTTTTCGAGTTTTAAAGCCCCTGATTGAAGCATCAAGGGCTTTTACCAACGGTCTATTGTTTAGTTGTTTATTATGAACACCTCAGGTGACGGCCAGTCGCCGTAGTGAGTGTTGACAAAGTATGCGCCACGGCTTTCTGCGGTAGTTCCTCCCGAAGTATTGGCTATCTTTGATGTGCTGCCGGCGACAAGCTGTGTAACCGTCCTGAAGCTGTACATACCGTTATAAAATGTATCCAGCGTTTCGTCGTAAGGTGCCGCGTCATTCCACGTGCCGCCCGTAAAGTTGTTGAAGGTGGAAGCGTTTTCATCCAGAGCAGTCGCGCCGCTTACTCCAGGTCCCTTGTATTTGATATCATCCCCGTCGGATTCCTTCTCATTAACTATCATATAGTAGAGGCAGTCCTCGACCTTCACCGTTCCGCTGCTGCTTTCAACAAAAGCATTGTCATCTGTATTGCCGCTTACAAGGCCTGTACAATAGCAGTTACGGATCGTTGTGCCGGCGATATTACCAGCAAATCCTCCTGCTGTCGTTGCATCGGCAGAGCATGTTGAATAGCAGTATTTAATTCCTGCATATCCGATCTGACCGGCAAATCCGCCTGCATACGAACCGCCCTGTATATTGTACAGAGGCTCTTTGTTATCTCCGCTGCCTTTATAGTACTCAGCATCTTCGGTGTGCCCACCGGCATAGCACGCTTTCAGTACAGCAGCAGAAGAGCTTTCGTAAGCAGTTATCTGTCCGACCAGGCCGCCGGCGCTGCCTGATGCCTGCACTATGAGAGCCGCTCCGCAATACTTCATCGAGCCGCCTGTCATATTGCCCGCAAGTCCTCCTGCATTACCGCTGGTAGCGTGGATGCTTACTCTTTTCTTATCGTCTTTATTTTCGCTGTTATACGCCACTACATTGAGCACGCTTGCCGCTTTAAGCTCTCCGGCAAGGGCTCCGGCTCGGCTGCTTCCGGTAGATGTGCAATCGATCAGCTTAAGATTTTGTATCTCAGTAAGTGGATCTGTAATTCCGAAGATACCCGCATAGCCTTCGCCGTCATCAACAGCGGGAACCTCTTCGATACTGTGTCTCAGTCCGTCGTATATAAGCTTATCAGGGCTGATCGGCCTGTAGCCGTTATAATGATCAGTATCAGAACCAAAATCATATACTCCATTGGTGTACGGCGCACCCCATTTCAGGTCATGTGTCTGTTCAGCTTTTTTGATCTCAAGCTTTTTACCTTCGGAGGTCGTCTTACCGGATCTGCCTGTGTTGGAGACATCCTCCTCAAGATTCTCAAGATGCCTGATTTTACTTATGTATGCTGTCCTTTTGCTCTCATCTGCAGAGGTTGCTCCGGTCTCCGTATATTCGCCGATGCTCTCGTACAGGCTGTTTTCGGTAACAGCTTCGCTATACGCGATATTATGGAACTCGCTGTTGCTGTATGCAACCGCCCTGATCTCAATATCCTCGCCTGCTATCAGATCAGCAGTGGTTTTACTGATATTCTTAACATCGTCAAGCTCGCAGAAGTGTCTGCCGCTTGCGGTTATATCGTCAAGGTAATACGTGTAAACAGCATCGCCGGTGTCTGAAGCCGGTGTCTGGAGCCTGCCGTCATCCAGTGTATCAGAGGCTTTTTTCAGATATACAGCTCTCTTAGCAGCTATTGTCCTTCCGTCTATATTTGATTTCCCGGTAAAGATCAGCTTGAGACACGAGCCGGCAACGCCCTCATTCTGTGAAGGGTTAGTCACTTCGACTCTGAGGGTATCATCATTTATCACTTTTATCCTCGGGATCTTAAACGCGTTATCCGCCACAGGCTCCGATCCGTCGCCTCCGTACCATCCGAGCACGGCATTCTTTCCGTCAACAGCATAGCTTCGTCTGGCTGCCTTCGAATCATCATCATCATGTGCAAGTGTCATAAAACTAGCGTACTCGCCGTTTCCGAGAAGGTCATGCTCAAAGTCGAACCTGCCGCTGCCCCGGGACACATAGAAAACATTAAGAACACGTCCGGTCTTAGGCTGGTAGCTGATTACGTAGCTGCCACCGCTGCGTACGGTCTCATCAATGGAGGCAAACGGCAGTATGACATCTATGAGAGTTCCTGTGCCGTCCCTGCTGTTTATATCCTTACCTGTACTGGATTCTTTACCCTTGTTTACTACAAGATAATACACTCCATCATTGTCTTCATCACTATCGTCCTTATATCCGTATACGGATGGTGTATTCGACTGCTTGGCACTGAGACCGTAGCCCTCTCCTCTGGCCATGCTGAGGTGATTCTGTGCCGCTATAAAGATCTCTTTGGCATAACCGTCTCTCTCGATCTGAGCAAGACTTCTCTGGTAATTAAAGAGCGTGATAAAGCCGACAGCCATCAATATGATGATGATAGCTACCGTTATCAGCATTTCAGCCATCGTCATACCGGCCGGAGATCTCAGCCTGATCTTTATTATATTCGATTGTCTGTAAATCGGTCTTTTCATCTGTAAATGCTTCTTCTTCAATCAGCAGCAGCCAGTAC
>JAFRGH010000025.1 GCA_017433945.1 Mogibacterium sp.
ACGCTGAAGGCCTGCGCCGAGGATCTGCACCGCATAGACGAGGAGATGTCGCGGGTGCGCCACGAGGTGCTCGACGACGGCAACGAATACAGCGAGATATAAAAGACGCGCGCAGGCGCGGATGAAGATAAAGGAGTAAACATGAAGAATCTGGCCAAGACTTACAATCCGAAGGACTTTGAGGACCGCATCTACGGGATGTGGGAGGAAAAAGGCGCGTTCAACGCAGACATAGACAGGGATAAAAAACCATTTACCATAGTCATGCCGCCTCCGAATATAACAGGACAGCTGCATATGGGACACGCTCTGGACCAAACCCTGCAGGACATTCTTACAAGATGGAAGAGGATGCAGGGATACTCTGCGCTCTGGCTGCCGGGTTCCGACCACGCGAGCATCGCGACCGAGGTCAAGGTCGTTGAAAAGCTCAGAAATGAAAAGGGCATAGACAAGCACGATATATCCCGTGAGGAGTTCCTTGAATACGCTTGGGACTGGAAGAGAGAGTACGGCGGCAGGATCACAAAGCAGTGCCGCAAGCTCGGCGACTCGTGCGACTGGCGCAGAGAGCGCTTTACAATGGACGAGGGCTGTAACCACGCAGTCAACGAGATGTTCATCAGCCTGTACAAAAAAGGCCTGATCTACAAGGGCGACAGGATCATCAACTGGTGCCCGAGCTGCGAGACAACGCTTTCGGACGCTGAGGTCGAGCACGAGGACGTCGACGGGCACTACTGGTATTTCCGCTATCCGGCCGCGGACGGCGGAGAGGGCATTACTATAGCGACTTCGCGTCCTGAGACGATGTTCGCCGATGTGGCCATCGCTGTAGCAGAGGGCGATGAGAGATATGCTGATCTGGTAGGAAAGACTGTAATACTGCCTCTCGTAGGCCGCGAGATCCCGGTCATTACCGACGAGCACGCTGATCCTGAAAAAGGAACGGGAGCTGTAAAGATCACTCCTGCTCACGATATGAACGACTTTGAGGTGGGACAGAGACACGAGCTTGACGCGAGCCTGTCCTGCATAGATGAACACGCCAGGATGACTGCACTTGCCGGCAAATATGAGGGCATGGACAGATATGAGTGCCGTAAAGCCTGGGTCAAGGAACTCGAGGAGGCCGGCTATCTCGTTAAGATAGATGATCTGACTATTCCTGTTGGAAAGTGCTACAGATGCCACACCGTAGTGGAGCCGAGGATAAGCGACCAGTGGTTCGTTGCTATGAAGGAACTCGCTGAGCCTGCCATCAAAGCCGCAGAGGGCGAAGGCGGGGAGCTTGTGCATGTTCCTAAGAGATTCGAAAAGATATATCTCAACTGGCTGTATGATATCAGGGACTGGTGTATTTCCAGGCAGCTCTGGTGGGGACACAGGATACCTGCGTATTACTGCGACGACTGCGGAGAAACAGTCGTTGATACAAAGATGCCTGAGGTATGTCCAAAATGCGGAGGCAGACATTTCCACCAGGATGAGGACGTGCTGGATACATGGTTCAGCTCAGCTCTCTGGCCGTTCTCCACACTTGGGTGGCCTGAAAAGACTTCTGAACTGGAATACTTTTACCCTAACTCCGTGATGGTCACCGGATATGACATACTCTTCTTCTGGGTCATCAGGATGGTATTCTCGGGACTCTATACAATGGGTGAGATCCCGTTCAAATACGTGTTCCTCCACGGTCTTGTAAGGGACGAGCAGGGACGCAAGATGAGTAAATCCCTCGGAAACGGCATCGATCCGCTCGAGGTCATCGATGAGGTCGGAGCTGATGCTCTGAGATTCATGCTCGCGACCGGTATTTCACCGGGCAACGACATGAGGTTCATCAGAGGCAGGCTCGAGGCTGCGAGAAACTTCGCAAACAAGCTCTGGAACGCGTCCAGGTTCACCATAATGAACCTGATGGGCGAGGACGGAGAGTTCCTGCCTATGGCTGATGCTGATACGGCCGTACTCAGAGACGAGGACAAGTGGATAATCTCAAAGATAAACGATGGCGCTAAGGAGATCACGGCTGATCTCGACAAGTTCGAGCTTGGTCTTGCCGGACAGAAGATATATGACCTCATCTGGGATGTATACTGTGACTGGTATATAGAGCTGGTAAAGGGCAGACTGTACGGAGATGATGAAGAGGACAAAAAGACTGCGAGATATGTGCTGCAGAGGACTCTCAAGGATCTGCTGAAGCTGCTGCATCCTTACATGCCGTTCATCACAGAGGAGATATGGGGATATCTGCCTGCAGAGGCTGCTAAGGCAGACAACCCGGACGGACTGCTTATCAGATCGGCTTGGCCTGAATACGATGCTGAGCTCGACTATTCGGATGCTGTACGCAGGATAGATACCGCCATGGATGTCATCAAGGCTGTAAGAGGCATAAGATATGAGGCGGAGGCCGCTCCTTCGAGAAAGGTCAACCTGATAGTAAAGACTGATAATCTCGGCGATATCATCGCATCTGTAGAGCATCATATCTGCAAGATCGCAAATGTCGGAACTATCAATATCGAGGCTTCGGATGCTGCCGCTCCTGACGACGTCATGTCGGCAGTGATCGAGGGCGCCGAGATACTGGTGCCGCTCGAGGAGCTCGTCGATATTTCTGCTGAAATAGAGAGACTCGAAAAAGAGCAGAAAAAACTCGAGGGCGAGGTCACGAGAGTCGAGAAGAAGCTCTCCAACCAGGGCTTCGTATCCAAGGCTCCGGCTGCTGTAGTCGAGGAGGAGAGAGCGAAGGGCGACAAATACCGCGAGATGCTCGAAACGGTGAACGCAAGACTCGAGTCGCTGAGGAACAGATAATGGCTGCAGCTGACGGACTTGAAAGGATGAAGGCTCTGCTCGCAGAGCTCGGAAACCCCGAGCAGGGCCTTAAAGCGATACATATAGCCGGAACGAACGGCAAGGGTTCGACTGCGGTAATGATCGCGTCTGTACTCGAGAGCGCAGGATACAAGGTCGGTCTGTTTACTTCACCGCATCTTGAGACTGAATGCGAGAGGATACAGATATGGGACGGCCGGCACCGCATGATCTCAGCAGATCATCTCGAGGAGCTTAGGCAGGGTATATTCGCTGCGAAGGCTGGCAAATCCGGACTGCATGTGTTTGAGGTATACACTGCCGCGGCTTACTGCTGGTTCCAGGAAGAAAATGTCGACTATGCTGTGCTCGAATGCGGTCTCGGGGGCAGGCTTGATTCAACTAACACCATAGAAAAGCCTCTTGTGAGCGTTATTACCCACATAAGCCTCGATCACACCGCCGAGCTCGGCAGGACCATCATAAAGATAGCGAACGAAAAAGCAGGGATCATCAAGCCTAATGTTCCTGTGGTATCGCAGTCTCCGGAAATGATGGTCAGCAACGTGCTCAGGAGGCGGGCTGAGGAAAAAGGCTGCAGCTTTGTTGATGTGTCAGAGCTTTTCGGCAAATACCGTTCATATAAGCTTGCTATGGCAGGAGAGCATCAGATCAGGAATGCTGCAACTGCCGCAGAGGCTGTGAAGGCTGCAGGGATAGAAGTGTCAGAAGAAGCACTGAGGACAGGACTTGAAAAAGCTGTTATTCCCGGCAGATTTGAGGTACTGGGAGAGAGTCCGTATTTTATCGTCGACGGCTCGCATAACCCCGATGCGACAGAAGAGCTCTGCAATACCTTTGCTGATTTTGCCCGGAAAAATAAAATCAAAAGAGCTCTCGTAATTTTTGGATGTATGAAAGACAAAAATTACGGACGTATGATACAATTATTAACAGGAAGCTTGAAGGGATGCAATTACGCTGCTGTTTCGGCCGAAAGCGAGAGATCCGAAGATCCGGAGCGGATCGGCGAAGCTTTCGTCTCAGCCGGCAAAAAATGCATCTGCTATGATTCAGTCAGGGAGGCATTCGATGATGCGATAGCTTCGAATTACGAATGCGTTCTTATAACCGGCTCCATCTATCTTGCAGGAGCCATGAGAACTTATTACTTAGGTCAAAACTGTGTGGA
Source organism: Mogibacterium sp. (assembly GCA_017433945.1). Lineage (GTDB taxonomy): Bacteria > Bacillota > Clostridia > Peptostreptococcales > Anaerovoracaceae > Crickella. The sequence continues at coordinate 4,019 of JAFRGH010000025.1, forward strand.
ATGTATGTAAGGAAAGGAATTGAGACAATGTTTGACAGGAACGGAAACGACAACAGCAACTATAATCAGATGATAGTTGAAGAGATCAGAAAAGTTTCCCCAAAAGTAGCTGATCTTGTTGAAAAAGAGTATCTGAGACAGAAGAACAATGTAGAGCTCATAGCATCTGAAAACTACTGCTCCGAGGCTGTAATGGCTGCATGCGGAAGCTGTCTCTCATGGAAGTATGCAGAGGGTTATCCTTATGTAAGAACATCCGGCAACAAGGGCAGATACTACGGCGGAACAGAATTCGTAGACCAGCTCGAGGAATACTGCTGCGATCTCTGGAGAAAGGTATTCAACACTGATTATCACGTAAACGTTCAGCCTCATTCGGGTTCACAGGCTAATTTTGCCGCATATAAGTCAGTTCTTGAACCGGGCGACACCATACTCGGACTCAATCTCGACAACGGCGGACACCTCACACACGGATCAGCCGTCAATTTCAGCGGTAAGCTGTACGATGTACATTTCTACGATGTAGATGCTGACGGACGCATCGACATGGAGGATGTAAAGAGAAAGGCAGAAGAGCTCAAGCCGAAGCTGATCCTGACAGGAGCATCCGCTTATTCAAGGATCATCGACTTTGCGGCATTCTCGGAGATCGCCAGGGAAGCCGGCGCGTATTTTATGGTAGACATGGCTCATATCGCCGGCCTCGTAGCTGCAGGCGAGCATCCATCTCCATTCGGATATGCAGACATCATCACTACTACTACACATAAGACTCTCAGAGGACCTCGCGGCGGCCTGATATTCTGCAGACCTGAGCTTCATAAAAAGGTCGACTCGGCTGTATTCCCTTACGCACAGGGCGGTCCGCTCGAGCATATAATCGCAGGCAAGGCTGTATGCGCCGAGGAAGCTATGAAGCCTGAGTTCAAGACATATCAGCATCAGGTAAGACTCAACTGCGCTGCGCTCGCTGACGAGTTCACAAAGATGGGCTATCACGTAGTTACAGGCGGAACAGACAACCACGTATTCCTGCTCGATCTTTCCGACAAGGAATTCACAGGCAAGGATCTGCAGGTCGCATGCGACGAGCACGGCATCACACTCAACAAGAACTGCGTTCCTAATGAGAAGAGATCGCCTATGCAGACATCCGGTGTTCGTATCGGAACCGCTCCTATGACTACAAGAGGATATCTTGAGGATGATTTCCGCAAGGTAGCTCACAGGATCGACGAGATCGTAAAGGAGCTCGATGCCAAAAAAGCAGCTGAGGCAGCTGAGGCAAAATAGTTCTGAATAATAGTTATAGTAAGCAGGCACCTTTAAAAAAAACAAGATATTTGTCCGACGTACTTCAATTATCGGGATGATTTGTGATACAATAGTGCCACTTATTCAAAAGGAGGATATCAGCCAATGGTGAAGCTGTTAATAGGACATAAAGGAAGCGGCAAGACAAAGAGGATGATCGAACTGGCAAACGGAACAGTTCAGACAGCCAAGGGAAGCATAGTATTTATCAATAAGAATTCAAGACTTATATACGACCTTGACTATAAGATCAGAGTTGTGTGCATGGAGGATTTCCCTCATATCACTAATGAGGACGAGTACATCGGATTCCTCTTCGGAATCATGAGCTCGGACAATGATATCGAGACCATCTTCCTTGACGGTATTATGAGACACAGAGATTTTGCGCTTGAGGTCCTCCCAAGCTTCATTGAGAAGATCAAGATTATTTCAAAGGAATCCGGTATCGATTTCGTACTCAGCGTAAGCGCTGAGCTCGAGGAAATGATAGGCGTAAACTTTGATAATGTCGAGGTGCTCAACTAATATAACTGAATCGCCCCGGGCATATGCGTCCGGGGCAAATTTTATTTTTTGGAGGTCAGATGACTGTAATCGAACAGATACTGAATGGCATCAATAAAGGAAAAGCTCTCTATGAGAGGGAGCCGGGAGCATCAGAAATGACTGCAGCAGCGGGCGCAGGCTCCGGTGCTGACAGCGAAGACAGAGGGGACGGTGATACAGCACAATGCCGTTCAGAGCTGTTCCTCGGGGATAATCTTGAATATATGAACCGGCTCGTTACCGAAGGATATGCCGGATCATTCAGTCTTATCTACATCGATCCGCCTTTTTTCACCAAGTCCAAATTCAATGCGACTGTAGATCTGAGAGACGCCGGCGGAAAAACTCACAAGATCCATCATCTGGCCTACGATGACAGATTCGACAGAAATCTCGAGTATTATGTCGAGAACATGACGGTCAGGCTGCTGATGATGAGGGATCTGCTCGCGGACGACGGACTGATGTGGGTCCATCTCGACTGGCATTCGGCTCATTACATAAAGCTGGTAATGGATGAGCTGATGGGTGAAAAGAATTTTGTCAACGAGATCATCTGGTGCTACAAATCAGGAGGCTCGGGAAAGAGACATTTTGCCCGCAAGCATGACACTATACTCGTATACTCCAAGACAGAAAAATACTATATCGAGATACCGGAGGAAAAATCATACAACAGGGGACGCAAGCCGTACAGGTTCAGCGGAGTGGAAGAGTTCAGAGATGATTACGGCTGGTACACCATGGTCAATATGAAGGATGTATGGAACATCGATATGGTCGGGAGGACCTCGGGTGAGAGGACAGGCTATGCAACCCAGAAACCGCTTGAGCTGATGAAAAGGATCGTAGCTTCATCGAGCCGTGAGGACGGGCTCGTCGGTGATTTTTTTTGCGGCAGCGGAAGCCTTCTCGAGGCGGCGCAGCTGCTCGGCCGCAGCTGGAAAGGCTGCGACAGCGAAGAGCTTGCAGTATCAATGGCAAGAAAACGTCTGAGCAGGGCAGGAGCTGATTTTTCATTTTCCGCAGGTTCATCCGGACGGGCTGAAGAAGGCAGAGCCGATGTGGAGGTACTGTCAAAGGAAATGCTCGAAGACGGGCGATACTTCTACAGCTGCAGAATAGCAGAGTTTCTGCCGGATATAGATACAGGATATATACAGCTCAGCGACAGGCAGTATGTGGAGGCTGCGATCGAAGACGATCCGGTACAGTTTGTGGATTACATATGCGCTGACGGTAAGCTGATAAATGTCGATTCGGCCAATATACAGTTTATTGCCGGCGATGATGCTGATATACTGATAACGGATGTATTCGGCCGCGAGTATAAGGCTGAACTGCATCAGGAAGCATGAGGGGATTGTCTGAGGTCAGACCCGGGGCATTGACTAAAGTCGAACCGGATACAGGAGATCAAAAATGGATAAGAGTGAAATGCATATCGGCGAAGCGGAAAAAGCTGAGCCTGAAAAAACTGAAGCTGAAAAAACCGAAAATGAGTCATCCGGGAGCAGGGCGGTAAAAAGGCTGAAAGGCGGAGCTGACCGCCTGAGACACCGAAAGGTTTCGGACGGAAGCGGACGCGTGATGGAATCCCTGGACCGGAACCTCGCAAAGCAGGAGGCTGCCAACAGAGAGGCTAATCGTGTAGCGGCGGTCGATCCCGAGCTTCACGGCAAATCGAGAATGCAGGTGAGGGCGGCCGGTATTGCCACAGCCCTGGTCGCTGCTCTTATCGGATCGGTCGGCACTGTGTGCATACTGCTGCCAAACGGTCTGACATTCGGAGGCACGACGGGTATCGCGAGGATCATAATGAAATATACCGGATGGGATTATTCGCTGATCTACTACGCACTGTCACTGCTGATCGCTATGATCGTGTGGCTGCTCCTCGGATTCAGGGAACTCCGTAAGATAATAATGATGTCCATAGCGTATCCTACCATCATGCTGGTGCTCGAACACAGCGGGATCGAGTATATTACGGACGATAAGATCATGGCATCTGTGCTCGTCGGCGTTATATACGGTATATCAAACGGCCTGACGTTCAAAGCCGGGTATTCTTCGGGAGGCATGGATTCGATAGCTAAGGTCATCAAGTATAAGTATCTTCCTCACATGAGCATAAATGATCTCACATTTGTGCTGAATACCCTCATAGTGCTTGCTAATGCAGTCGTGCTCGGGCTGGATGTCGCTCTGTACGCAGTATTGACGATCTATGTATCGATGAGGCTGGGAGAGGCTGTGATGTACGGCCTTTCGACAAAGCTGGTCGAGCTTGACATAATACCGGGAGATCCTGAAGCCCTGACGAAATATATCATGGATGAGCTCGGACGAGGCGTGTCGAGTGTGGAGGTCACAGGTGAGTACACAGGTGATAAACGCAAGCAGCTCAAGATAATCTGCTCTCCGCGCGAGAGCTTTATGATAAAGAGACACCTCGCGAAGAACGATCCGAAGTCGTTTGTCGCAGTCTACAGTGTCAATTCCGTGTGGGGAGTGGGAAGAGGCTTTTCTGATATAAGGAGCATGGAATAACGGCAGCAGTCAGCAGAACGCGTGACGGATCATAATTCATGACGCTTCGCTCAGGCGTGAACCGAACTGCTCCAGGATGAGCCGTGAAATAAGGTTGATGGTCCTGGAATTCAGTATAAGATAATTGTTTATGCAGTCGGGATCGCTGCTCAGCCTGATGCCGAGCGGCGTAAGATCTATATAGAAATCATCACCGAGACGCCCTGCCGGGGCGTCTATTTCGTATGTGGAGGTCGTAGCTGCGAAGACGGCAGTCACAGGACAGTCGAGATCCGGGAAATACGCTGCCGAAACGGGGGCTGTGATCTGGTCGCCGTTTATGCGCAGCAGCTTTTTTGCCTTCGAAATGTAAGGGCGGCATGAGAATCTGCCGCCGAGTACGGGAAAACCGTATAATGCCATCGCGGCATCAAAATCAGCAGTCTCGCCGAGACTGAGCAGCATGAGCCTGTGGAGGTGGAGAACATCCTCCCGGTTATGCGTGAGTATTATCTTTTCGAGGGTGCTGTTTCCGGTCAGGGAATATTCGTCAAACATGGCGACGCTCTCGCGCCCGGATATGGTATCGTTTCGGTCGCTTATTATGCCGAAGTGCTGTTCCAGAGATTTTTGGCTCATCGATGGCAGCCGCGACCTGAGATCGGTGCATTTTTGCAGGAACCTGTAGAGATCGAAGCCGTATAGACTGATGCGTCTCTTGTCAAAGGTCCTTTCGAGCCTTGAATTCAAAAATGGGATATCAAAAGCCTGACCGTTGAATGTGATCAGGTAATCGATATCTTCTTCTTCAAGAAATTCCATAGTCGCGTTCAATACCCGGTCCTCCTCATAGTGGTTTTCGGCCAGGAACTGGGTTACTCTGACTCCATTGTCAGTCGGAGTCAGCAGACCGGCGAGCACGGCCTTGCAGCGTGACGGATCGAGTCCTGTCGATTCGATATCCAGCACGCAGGGCCGCATTCCCTCGAAGTATCGGGCGAAAACCTCCGGATATTCAGATTTTATCCTGTAATCTCTCGTAAATACCTTCATGGTCTCAAACTATCATTTTTGACTAATATCGTCAATGGGTGCTACAATAGTCTCGCTTTGAGTCGGGACAGCAGAATATAAGGAGAAATTATGACAGGAAGATTTGATTTTGAATCGATAATAGACCGCAGAGGTATGGACGCGATGGCGATAGATGCTCTCGGCAAAATGGACGGGTTTGCGCCTGAACCGCCGAGGGACGGATTCGACGTGATTCCGATGTGGGTCGCGGATATGAATTTTGCCGCGCCTGCATGCATAACAGACGCGGTCAGGAAAAGGCTTGAGCACCCGCTTTTCGGCTACTACAGCCCGCGGGATGAATACTATGATGCAATCATCAGATGGCACACAGAGAGAAACGGAGTGAAAGGTCTTGAAGCTAAGCATATCGGGTATGAGAACGGTGTGCTGGGCGGACTGGTCTCGGCGCTTGATGCTGTCGCGGAGCAGGGCAGCTGTGTGCTTTTGCACAGCCCGACATATATCGGCTTTACCGGCAGCATCAGCAACGCCGGCTATGAGATAGTCCACAGCGAGCTGTATAAGGATGATAAGGGAATATGGCGCATGGACTATGAGGATATGGACCGGAAGATAAAGGAGCACGATATCAAGGCCGCCGTGTTCTGCAGCCCGCACAATCCGACCGGAAGAGTGTGGTCAAGAGAGGAACTCGAAAAGGCTGCTGAGGTTTACGAGAGAAACGGATGTACGGTCATTTCTGATGAGATATGGTCCGACATAGTCCTTTATGGCAACAGACATATTCCGTTCCAGTCCGTATATGAGTATACACACGAAAACACTGTCGCGCTTTACGCCCCGAGCAAGACCTTCAACCTCGCCGGTCTGATCGGCCGCGATCACCGTATTTACACTGATGAACTCAGGGAAAGGGTCGTGAAGGCGGCAGCAAGGTGCCCTTATAAC
>JAFRGH010000026.1 GCA_017433945.1 Mogibacterium sp.
ACGGACATGCCGAAGGGGACAGGGCCCTCGTAATGATAGCAGATGCGATGAAGGCTGCGGTGGCAGCTTCGGACATGCCTGCTTTCATAGGCAGATACGGAGGCGATGAGTTCCTGTACATCCTCTATGCGAATAATGAGAATGAAGTAAAGGCCCTGATCATGGAGCTGCATGGACTGCTTGCTGATGCTGCCGGCAAGGCAGAGCTGCCTTATAAGCTGTCCGTGTGCGTAGGCTACCGCGAGCTTGATCCGGAGCATGAGACCTTCCAGCAGTGCTTGGAACGTGCGGATCAGGAGCTTTATATTGAGAAGCAACGTCTAAGCGAGACGGGCGGCAACGATAAAAGAAGCGATATCCGGGGAATAGCATAGTAAAAATTGAGAGGAATGAACTGACATGAATAAGACAGATCCGAAATATTCGGCGTACATACAGATAATGAAAGAGGAGCTGAAGCCGGCCATGGGCTGTACTGAGCCTATTGCGATCGCATATGCCGCGGCTAAGGCTGTAAAGGTCCTTGGTTCAAGGCCGGATAATCTGCTGTGTGAAGTGAGCGGCAATATAATCAAGAACGTCAAGAGTGTGGTCGTTCCGCATACGGGCGGTCTCAGGGGTATACAGGCTGCCGCTGCCGCGGGAGCCATTGCCGGTGACGCGGATGCAGAGCTCGAAGTTATCTCGAATGTGACTCCTGCTCAGATAGATGAAATGAGAGCCTATCTTGATACGGCGCAGATAAGCGTAAAGCATGTGGATAACGGTCACATCTTCGATATTGCTGTGACCGCAAGCCGCGATGATGACAGCGCCTGCGTCAGGATAGTCGATTATCATACGAATATAGTGTTCATCAGCAAAAACGGAGAGGTGCTCGAGCAAAAGGAGGTCGCCGTATCTGACAGCGACGGTCTTACGGACAGGAGCTGTCTCTCGATAGAGGGCATAGTGGATTTTGCCGACTCGGTAGATATTGATGAAGTGCGCGAAATACTCGACAGACAGATCAAGTACAATATGGCTATAGCCGAGGAAGGTCTGCAGGGCGATTACGGCGCCAATATCGGAAGCACCCTGCTGCTTGGCCACGAATACGATCTCAAATATGTTATGAGATCATACGCGGCGGCGGCAAGCGATGCGCGTATGAACGGCTGCGAGCTGCCGGTAGTCATCAATTCGGGCAGCGGGAACCAGGGGATCACATCAAGCGTTCCTGTCGTTGTGTACGCGAGGGGCAGAAATAAATCTCACGAGGAGCTTCTGAGAGCTCTCTGCGTATCGAATCTCGTGACAACGCACCTCAAGACCGGGATAGGCAGACTCTCGGCATACTGCGGTGCTGTCAGCGCGGGCTGCGGCGCGGGCGCGGGAATAGCATATCTGCAGGGCGGCAAGGTCGATGCCGTGGCTCACACTGTAGTAAATGCTCTTGCCGTGGATTCAGGCATAGTATGCGACGGAGCCAAGGCAAGCTGCGCTGCCAAGATCGCATCAGCTGTAGACGCGGGACTCATCGGGCTGTCAATGTACAATCACGGCAACCAGTTCTTCGGCGGCGACGGTCTGGTCAAGGACGGAGTCGAAAAGACCATCTCAACCGTGGGACGTCTTGCCAGATTCGGAATGAAGGAGACTGACGAAGAGATAATACGCCTCATGCTTGAGGACTAAGATTTGGAACGCATACTAAACGAAAAGTGCTGAAAATCGCGGCCGGCAGCGTAAAAATGATCGCAGCCGGCTGTTTGTTTTCTCTTGCATTTGCGAAAGAACACAAAAAGATGAATATTTATGCATAATTATGTTGACTTGTGAATAAATATTTGTATAATCATGATTGTGAAAATGAGTTAATAAATATTCGCAAAAACTAATATTCATGAAAAGAGAGCAAGAGAGAAGAGGAGAGAAAAATGAAGGGATTGAAGAAATTTCTCGTATTGATGCTCGGCATTGTAATGGTATTTTCAATGGCAGCCTGCGGCGGCGGGTCGGACAGCTCTGACAGCGGCGATTCAGGCGAAACTGCAGAGACAGAGAGCACGTCGGATGTTGCTGCGGCATATAACAAGATCCTTGAGGGTCTGAACAGCGAATCAAATCCTACTGACGGACAGCTTACAGTAGCTACATCACCGGATTTCGCGCCGATGGAGTTCGTTGATCTTTCAAGAGAGGGAGATGAGCAGTATGTAGGATTCGACATCCTGCTTGCAAAGGACATCGCAAACAAACTGAACAAGGAGCTGGTTATCAAGCCTATGTCATTCGATGCTGTTCAGGCAGCTGTACAGACAGGCAGTGTAGATATGGGAATCTCCGGATTCAGCTACACAGAAGAGCGTGCTGAGAACTATTTCCTGACAAGATGGTACAAGGCGGGCGAGAATGAGACCGAGCAGACTATCATCACGACCAAGGCAAACGACGGCAAGCTGACAACAGCTGACAGCTACAAGGGCCTCAAGGTCGGCGCGCAGGGCGGTTCCCTGCAAAAGATCCTCGTTGAGGAGCAGCTCCCTGATTCGGAAATGGTGCTCTATGAGAACCTCAACGATGCATGCACAGCTCTCATGACGGGCAAGATCGATGCTTTGGCAGTAGCTACAGGAAACGGAGAAGCATTTATTTCCGCGAATCCGGATGATCTCGTAATGACAGGATTCCAGTTCGAGGTGGATGATCTCTACAAGAACAATGTGGTTATGATCAACAAGAACAACACTGAGCTCGGAGAGCAGGTAAACGCTATCCTTGACCAGGAGGAAAAGGACGGTGTATGGGATACATGGTATGACGCTGCACAGATGCTCGGCGAGATCAAGACTGTAGACGAGCTCGGATACGATGATCAGGGCAACAAGATCACAGAATAAAAAAAGACCGATCGGACGGCAAAGCCGACCGCTTAACAGAGAAAAGAGAATGCAGGGGCTTTCCTGAGGAAAGCCCCTGATTTATGAAAACGGAGGGGAATATATGTCTCTTGGAACGATACTCCACGATATGTGGGATATTTTCGTAACATACTATATAGGACAGAATCTGCTGGTAACAGGCGTAGGCTATACGCTGGCGCTCTCGGCGATAGCCGTATTCTTCGGCGCGATTCTCGGATCCCTGCTTGCCATAGGCAAGATGAGCAGATTCAGGATCCTGAGATTCATCATCACCGCATTCGTGGAGATCATGAGAGGCACTCCGGCGCTTCTGCAGCTGTACATAGCATATTTCATCGTGCCTATGGTATTCACATTTGCCGAAATGACACCGTTCGCATGCGTAGCGGTCGGATTGTCGCTCAACTCGGCAGCGTATGTTTCCGAGATCATCAGATCCGGTATCGAAGCCGTTGACAAGGGGCAGACTGAGGCTGCAAGGGCTCTTGGACTTACCGCAAAGACAACTATGCTCAAAATCGTTCTTCCGCAGGCGATCAGGAACATCCTGCCTGCGCTCGGAAATGAATTCGTTACCATCATCAAGGAAACCTCTCTGGCATCCACATTCTTTGTAGGAGAGCTCATGACAACATACGCTGTCATCAAGGGTATAACATTCAATATCATACCTACGCTGATGGATATCGGTATCATTTATTTCATAATGACGTTCACACTCTCAAAGCTGATGGGTATTGCAGAGAAAAAGATGAAAGCAGGTGCATGATATGAGTATGCTTGAAGTCAAAAACATATACAAGAATTTCGGAGACCTTCATGTACTGAAGGGAGTATCGACAAACGTAGACAAGGGAGAGGTCGTTTCGATCATAGGCGTATCGGGTTCGGGCAAATCGACTCTGCTTCGCTGCATGAACCTGCTTGAGGAGCCGACCTTCGGCGAGGTATGGATGGAAGGCAAGCTGCTTACGCCTGTTGACCCGTATCTCCATTTCGACATCATAAGAGCGTCAAAGACCTATAAGGGACTCATAGCTTCCGGAATGGAGGATATGGATGCGATCAAAAAGATCAAGGACGAGGACATGCTTCTCGAAAAGCATTCGCAGGAGGGCCCTGAGTACAAGGCTCTGATGCAGAAGCATTTCAAGGAAAACCATATCGACACCAATCTTGCCCGCCGCAAGATGAGCATGGTCTTCCAGCAGTTCAACCTCTTCAACAATCTCACGGTGCTTGACAACATCATGCTCGCGCCTGTCGAGACAGCAAAATACAACAAGGTCAAGGATCTGAACGCCGAAAAGGCAAAGATCAGGGAGCAGGCCATGTCCCTGCTCGAACGTATAGGGCTCGCGGATAAGGCGGACGTCTATCCGTCCAAGCTCTCAGGCGGACAGAAGCAGCGTATCGCAATAGTCAGATCCCTTGCTATGAATCCTGACGTCATGCTCTTCGACGAGCCTACCAGCGCTCTCGACCCTGAGATGATCGGAGAGGTTCTCGACCTCATGAAGGAGCTGGCCGAGGCCGGCATGACCATGGTCATCGTCACACACGAGATGGGATTCGCGAGAGAAGTATCCGACAGGGTCCTCTTCGTTGATGAAGGATACATCAAAGAGGAAGGCACGCCTGAGCAGGTATTCGGCAACCCTCAGAACCCGCGCCTCCGCGACTTCCTCTCAAAAGTCCTGTAGTACATCAGAATATTGTGAAATTTTAGCAAAAACCTCCGAATATCGCGGAAAAAGTGTTACAATATAAACGTATTATTATGCCCGGTGAACGATTAAGCAGTACACCGGGCACTTATTTCATGATTAGCAGCAGCGCAGTCTGTACGCGGGACGCAAGTCGCAGTGAGGAGTGCATATGTTTGGTAAAGATGAAATACTGGAAACTGTTGAAGAGAACGCCGCGGAGATCGTCGGCGTCTCGCGAAGCATATGGGAATATGCGGAGCTGTCGCTCAAGGAGCATCGCTCGGCAGCCCTGTATATCGAAAAACTAAAGGAACACGGCTTTGATGTGGAGACGGGACTTGCCGGCATCGATACCGCGTTCTGCGGCAGATATGTATCCGGGAGCGGCAGGCCGGTTATAGGCATTCTGGCCGAGTTCGACGCCCTCTCCGGTCTCTCGCAGCGAGCCTGTTCGACAGAACGTGAGGAACTGGTCAAAGGCGGCAGCGGTCACGGCTGCGGACACAACATGCTCGGCGCGGCATCGTACGGCGCCGCGCTCGCAGTAAAGAAATTTCTCGAAGAGACCGGCAAAGACGGAACGGTGGTATTCTACGGGTGCCCGGGCGAGGAGGGTGGAGCCGCAAAGGCGTTTATGGCCCGCGAGCACATGTGGGAACAGCTTGATGCGGCGATCACCTGGCATCCGGGGGATACAAACGAGGTCTCGACCGGCACATGCAATTCGTGCACACAGGTCCTGTACAAATTCAAAGGCGTTGCAGCTCATGCGGCGGGCGACCCTGAGAACGGCAGATCGGCACTCGATGCTGTCGAACTGATGAACATAGGGGTAAACTATCTGAGAGAGCACATGAAGAGCGACTGCCGCGTGCATTATGCCATGGTTGACGGAGGCGGCCTTTCTCCTAATGTAGTACAGCCTCACGCGTCGGTCCTGTATATGGTAAGGGCTGTCAAGGTAAAGGATACCCTCGAGCTGCAGGACAGAGTCGATAAATGCGCCGAGGGCGCGGCTCTGATGACCGGAACGAGCTTCGAGAGGATATTCGTCGACGGCACAGCCAACACGGTGCCGAACACAACTCTCGAAGAACTCGTATATGATAATATGAGCAGCATTCCCCTTCCTGAGTACACAGAAGAGGAGCTTGCCTATGCGGCAGAACTCGATGCCACATGCCCGAAGACAGATGAACTGCCGGGGCATGGAGCTAAATTCAGCAAAGAGATTAAAAAACAGGTGAAGGAGCTCTCGCAAAACGGCAGCAAATTTCTTAACGATTTCATCATGCCGTTTTACAGCGGCAACGAATTCGAGCCCGGATCGACAGACGTCGGGGACGTCAGCTGGCAGACACCGACCGTCCAGTTCAATACAGTTTGCTTCACTGCGCACTCGCCGGGGCATTCATGGCAGAACGTATCCTCAGGAGCATCGCCTATAGGAGACAAGGGCACGGTATATGCAGCAAAAATACTCGCCTGTACAGTCGCAGACCTTTTCAGCGATCCGGAGATAATCAAAAAAGCTGCAGAAGAATTCAAAGAGAGGCTCGACGGCGAATCCTACATCTGCCCTATACCGGCAGACGCCCCGCCGTACATAATCGAAGAATAAGCCAAAAAGAACCGCCCGCTTTTGACCCATTATCAAAAAAGCAGGGAAAACAAAATACACGCGAGCCTGTTCCAAAAGGGATTGGCCCGCGTGTTTGGTTATTTTATATTTTTTTGTGCCCAGGCCTTGATGCTGCCTTCGGATGAAGCGACATTTGAGCCCTGGACCGCCAGACCTTTTGCGACCTTTGCGCCGCTGCACATTTTTTTGAGATCGCGCTCCGCCGAGCCGAGTCCCGAGCCCTCGTGAGTCATGACAGGAAGGACCTTTTTGCCTTTAAAGCTGAGCCATTCAAGCTGGGTGAACATCGCCATCGGATAGGTTCCCCACCAGCACGGGCCGACTATAAATATATTGTCGTAATCATCTATGCTGTCGAGGTATTCTTCAAGCTCCGGCCTTGCGTTCTCTTTGAGTTCATCCTTTGCCTCTTCCGTGCATGTCATATAATCCCTGGAATACTCCTTTACGGTCTTTATCTCGAATACATCAGCATCGACCGCATCACCGATGAACTCCGCGATCTGCTCCGCATTTCCCTTTTCGATATTTCTGATCTGCCCGCCGAAATAGTTCTCGCCGCGCCTCGAATAATAGATTACAAGATTTCGTGTCATCGATTCCTCCTGTTTCGCTTGATTATGTGGTATTATATTATCCAATTCAGGATCATTCATCAATAATAAATTTATACACCGGCCGCGCGGCAGACGAATTATGTCAGGCTGGAGGATCGGTGAAATGTAACGAATTGTAATCTGCTTTGGAACAAAGGAAGGTGTAATTTTGCTTAGTTTTCTCAAGAGACAGGAAGGCGAGGAGAAAAAGGTCGAGTATGTAGAGCTTATTTACGATCTTGTTTTCGTTTATGTCATCGGCCGGAACAGTTCTCTGGTGGGGCATATTTCCAATGGCTTTATTGCCGCGGATTCGTATCTGACCTATGTTATCTGCACGCTCATAACCATACAGATCTGGTATCTCACGACGATGTTCATAAACAGATACGGTGACAACGGCATGAGCGAATATGTCGGACTCTTTGTAAATATGTTCCTGCTCTACTATATGGCGGACGCGACACGCGTGCACTGGGAGACACATTTCTACCGATACAATACGGCCTGGGCGCTGATCATACTGAACATATTGATACAGTACTGGCTCAAATACAGGGAAAAGGCGAAGGAAGCTCCGTGGGAGCTGATCAATATACGCTTCTTCATAAAGATGCTCGGAGCTATGGCTGCGGTGATAGCTGCCGGCATGCTCGCATACAGATTTACCGGGCTGCCTCTGACACCTCTTGCCATGGTGCTTGCGGTAGCGCTGACCGTGATCAACAGGAAACAGATGGATCTCGTGGCCGTGGACTTTCCTCATCTGACGGAGAGGGTGATGCTGTATGTCGTATTCACCTTCGGTGAAATGATAATCGCGATATCCGGATATTTCGAGGGAGGCTTCAGTTTCCGCTCGTTCTACTATGCCCTGTGCGCGTTCCTCATAGTCGTCGGGCTCTTTATGAGCTACGGCTTCCTCTACGACAAGCTGCTCGACAGGGAGATGAACATCAGCGGAAATGCCTATATGCTGATCCATATTTTTATTATATTCGCGCTGAGCAGCCTGACTACAGCTCTCGAATTCATGAGAGAACCGGAGATAGCACAGCTGCCCAAGAACATATACCTGATAGCTTCTTTTGCCGTATATTATCTGTTCATCTTTGCGCTTGTTCCGTATACAAAGGGGTATAACGGTTCATTCAAAGGCTTCAGGCATTTCGCCGCGATACTGGCGGTTTTCGTCGTGCTGCTCGCGGCGCTCTACAAGCACCCGGGAATAGGAATATTTGTCTCCGTGGTAATGACTTTCACAGTGTGGAACCTCGAATACCGCTACTGGCAAAAGATGCTCTGCAGCAAGTGAGCACATCTCCGTGTGTTCCTTTACAAACGTTTTGACGGATAATATACTTGATTAGGATAGTTTTCAAAAGAAAGATACAGTTAAAGACAAAGGGGTAATTTCAGATGAAAAACGCAGCCAGGAAAAGCTCTGACGCAAGGAATAAAGGTGCTAAGGCCGGCGGGAAATCCGGAAGCAGATCAGGAAAAGGGAATGCCGCCGCCTCAGACAATAATATCAAAAAAATGAAGGAACGCAGCAAGGACAGGGAGGTCCTGTACAGCGTGAAGACAAAGCGTGACGACGCCGTGCTCAGGGCATATATCACCTTCACATACAGGGTATACCATCCGGGAGTCACAGCGCGGCTGCTGTTTTTCGGTATCCTCATAGCAGCGCCTGCGATAATCATCCATCAGACCTGGCTGAGAATAGCCTGTCTGGCCGTGGGTGCTGTGCTGATACTGCTCGCTCTCTTCCGCCAGAATATTTCACTTGCGATGACCAAAAAGAATGATCCGGATTACCGGAGCGGAGCTGAGTTCACATACGAATTCACGGCAGCCGATGCCTCGTTCTACAAGGACGGTGAAATATTCAATTACATCAACAAATACAAGGATATCATGGCGTTCTACTATGACGAGGATTTTTACTATCTGGCAACGGGCAACAGGGATTTTTACATCCTGCCTAAGAGCAGGTTTGAGACAGGTGATCCGAAAGAATTTGATGTTTTCATATATCAGAAGAGCAAAAAGACCTGCAGATGGATACCGAATAATTTCAGAGACCAGATGAAAAAGCGCCGCGCCTACAGACAGCTGAGCGGCGGCAGGTAGTTCCGGTTCTGACAGCGGCCTTGTAACAGACTCCGCAAAAACTGAAAACCGCTCCCGATGATCTGTATAGGTCGATGGGAACGGTTCTTGTTTTGCTTTCCTATCTTGTGGCGAGTATCTCCTGTATGACCGGTTCGAGCGCGCGGGCGTCGACACCGTTGTAGCTATCCGCTGCGCGCTCGTTTATGAGCATCGCCGTTTCTTCGCCGTAGATCCTCTTCGCGTCAACGAGAAATTTCTCGAACTGCGGCTTATCGAGCATCCTGAGCTTGATCTGGTCGATGCGTCCCGGCAGTATGCAGCACGAGCAGAATCCCTGATTGCTTCCGCTCCTGGCCATCACCTTGTTGAAATAGTCTTCGTTTTCGGGATCGCCGAGGCCCACGCCGCAGACTATTATCTTGCGGCCGGACAGGCCGAAATTGCTGTAGTTCTGCCAGAGAACGTTGACATTGCTGATGACTGCATCCTTGATGGCGCCGATATATATCACGTTTCTGTAAAGAGAGACATAGCCGAGGGTCTGTTTTGAATACGGAACGGCATCGGCACCGAGCCTGTCGATCAGCCACTGCGTGTACTGATTGCAGCTGCCGTATTTGCCGCTTGCCACAACGATGGTATCAGGCCTGACTATCTCTTCGTTTTCCGCGCGTCTTTTCATGGCGGTCCTGTTTGGATTCTTCATTGTGTGAACAGTCTCCTTTCGCTGAGTGCCTGCCGAGCATTTGCTGTCCGTGAGCGTCCCATGTCAGTGCTCGTCTACGTATTTATCGTGCAGCTTTCCGTTCATGCTCTTGACTTTTTTCTTATACGGTGAGAGCAGATCGTCCAGATCGTACTTGTCAAAAGGAACCAGAGCGTAAAACTCTTCGACTGCCGTTTCGGTCTCACCGCTTCGGGTCTGCTTGCTGATCTTCGCAGGACCGTCGATTATCATCACCCCGTAATCGTCATCCCGCAGTATCCTGTGGATGTCGTTGTCGTGAATATAGTAGGTATAGAGCGCCATGCCCTGCTGGTAGACATAGTAAACGGTGTCCTCGTCCACTTCGAATCTTGCGTTGTGGAAACCGTTGAACGGCTGCTCGGAAATTTTTTTGCCCTTGCGCGCGACGAGGTAGGCTACGATCGCTATGCACCATATAGTGATGTGCAGAGGCAGCTGGCTCATCGATGTGGTACCGCCGACAGTTTTGGTAGCGACATATATCAGTACTATCAGTCCTATAACAAGGATCACATAGGATGCATACCTGTATACAGTGGAACGAGTATCAGCCTTTGCCCAGGCCTGCTTCCTGGCATTGAGAATGCCGAGATCGCCCGTATAGACATCATTATCCGGTTTTAATTTCATTGATTTATCTCCTCGTATAACTCATATAATTATGCTGAACTAATTTTGTAAAAATCTGAATTCTCATAATGCTGATGTGAAATGCTCACATGAACGATTGTACTATAAGCCGGCATCAAAGTAAAACATGGAATATTCACAAACTCCCCGCGAACCTATCGTAAGGAAGGGCCTGCTTGCGGGAGGATGACCTTACGATGCCACAGAGCGAACGCCGATGCAATGCACTGCGAGTGTCGCGGTCTGCAGACTGCCCCCCTGGCCGCGGGATGAATCGTAGCAAAAGCATTAAGATTTTTTCACAATTCCATCACATTATATTGACATTGCTTTAAGAAATGTTATAATCAGTTATAACGTATTGTGGAATCTACCATTACACAAGAGTTTTATTCATAAACCCGTGATGGCCGGATCTCACAGCACTTATCTCATTATTATTAAAATCATTTTTGGGAGGTTTTATATGATCGTTCTTAAAGCTATTTCGCTTGCAGGCATCGTACTTTGTGTCGTTCTGATGATCAGAAAGCAGAAGATGCTCAAAGCTAACCCTAATCCGGATCCTGTAACAGGACTGACATTCCAGGAGACATGGGACCGTGGTATGGAGAAGAAAAATCTCATCGCCACCATCATTATCGGAGTAGTTGCCAACTTCTTCGACACACTCGGAATCGGATCATTCGCTCCGTCGACAACAGCGTTCAAGCTGACAAAGTCGGTAGACGACGCTCTGATCCCTGGTACACTGAACGTAGGTGATACCGTTCCTGTATGTGTAGAGGCATTCCTCTTCTTCGGATTCGTAGACATGGACATCCTTACACTTGTATCCATGATCGTTGCTTCCGTAGTAGGTTCCTACACAATGGCCGGTGTTGTATCCAAGTTCAACAGAAGAAAAGTTAGATACGCTATGTTCATCGGTATGTTTATCCTCGCTTCAGTAATGCTCTGCAGATGGGCCGGCGTTGGTCCTTTCGGAGAAATCGGACCTGCTATGGGACTCCGCGGAGTTAAGCTGGTGATCGCTCTCGTTGCTAACTTCATCCTCGGCGCTCTGATGTCCATCGGCGTAGGTCTCTACGCACCGTGCATGGCTCTCTGCGTAATCCTCGGACTCGACACAGGCTGCGCGTTCCCTGCTATGATGGGTTCCTGCGCATTCCTGATGGCATTCGGCAACGGCCCTAAGTTCATCCAGGAAGGCAAGTATGACCCTGTTGCATGCTGGACACAGGCTATCGGCGGAGCTATCGGTGTTGCACTGGCTTACTACATTGTAAAGAGCCTGCCGCTGAGAACTCTGACACTCGTAGTCGTAATCGTATGCTACATCACATCATTCCTCTTCCTCCACGATGCTATCAAGAAAGGCGAGGCTGCATAATCATGTCGGACTGGTTCCTTAATCAGACATGACTTCGAAGTAAAATTACTTATACTGGCGGGGGACCCAAACCTCGCCAGTATTTTTTACAAAAGGTCTTAAACACATAACATCTTATTCAGGGGTGCAGTATGGACATTATCAAATGCAAGGCATTCGTTACCGCTGTCGATGAGGGCAGCTTCACAGCTGCGGGCAAAATTCTCGGGTATACACCATCCGGAATCAGCCAGCTGGTCTCCGCGATGGAAGCTGAACTCGGCTTTTCGCTGCTGACCCGCAAGAGCAACGGAGTCGTGCAGACAAGAGAGGGAGAGACCATATATCCTCTCGCGGTCGAATATATCGAAAAGGAAAATGATATATACAGAGCCGCGACCGAGCTCAGCGGTATGTACAAGGGCAACGTCATGATCGCGACCTATGCCAGCATTGCGGCCCATACTCTGCCTTCGATAATCAAAAAATTTACAGACATACATCCGTCTATCAACATACAGATAGAGGAGGCAACCAAAAACAGGATAGAAAAGATGGTTACATCAGGTAAGGCGGACCTCGCGTTTTGTTCGCAGCTGCCTTATCCTTCCTACGAGTGGATACCTTTTGCCGAGGACAGGATGGTGGCTGTTCTGCCAAAGGATCATCCTCTGGCAAAAGAAGCGTCATATCCTATCGTTAATGCACGCAGGGAGGATCTGATCATGCCGAGCGAGGGCGATGATGCGGATGTGCGTGAGCTTTTCAAACGTCACAAGATAGTGCCTAATGTGAGACTCACAACACTCGAAAATTTTACGGCCATAAACATGGTCGAAAAAGGTCTCGGGATCGGTATCATGAACGAGGGCATCACCAGATACTGGCAGACAGATACTGTCATAGTACCGATAGATCCGCCAAGCAGCATTACCGTAGGAATTACCCTTCCTTCTCTTGACAACGCGGCACCCGCAGTGAGAGAATTTGTATTGTTCGCGGCAGAGCAGCTCAATGCTCAGGTCAGCAGAGATAAGGAAGTTGAAAAAGCATGAAGAACAGAAGAGTATGCATAATATACACCGGCGGCACCATAGGCATGGTGCCTACGGAAAACGGATTCGCCCCTAAGCAGGGCGTTTTTGCTGATGAATTAAAAAACATCAGAGATATGTCTTCTCCGGAAATGCCGCGCTGGGATCTCATAGAATACGATCCTCTGCTCGATTCGTCAAATATATCCTATGAACAGTGGAATCAGATAGCTGATACCATTGAGGAGAACTACAATGACTACGATGGATTTGTCATCCTGCACGGTACAGACACCATGGCATATACCGCATCGGCTCTCTCGTTTATGCTTGAGGGGCTAAATAAACCGGTAGTGTTCACAGGCTCTCAGATACCGCTGTGCGAGCTCAGGAGCGACGGACGGGACAATCTGATCACATCGCTCATGATAGCCGCGCAGGGCTATGTCAGGGAGGTGTCTCTGTATTTCGGAAATACTCTGCTGAGAGGAAACCGGGCCACCAAGAGCTCATCAGACGGGCTGATTGCATTCAGTTCTCCGAATTATCCTGCTCTTGCGACTGCAGGCATAGACATAGAGTATTTGCCGATTCGTGTTGAGCGCGTTGTCAGCAGAACCAGAAAACATTTCGGCGTGGATCATATCAAAAGCTGCAATATTGCCGTTCTCAAGCTGTTCCCCGGGATACGCTATGATATGTTCTCGCAGATCGCGGACAGCGGCATAGACGGACTGATACTCGAGACCTTCGGTGCCGGTAATATTCCGGGCAGCGATCTTGAGCTCCCGCCGTTTATAGAAAAGTCTATAGCAAACGGCGCGACGGTCGTGGTATGCTCCCAGTGCCCTCAGGGCTCTGTCCATCTCGGAGCTTACGAGGCCGGAGCAGCACTTGCGCAGGCCGGAGCAGTCAGCGGATACAATATGACGACCGAGGCCGCAGTGACCAAGCTCATGTGGCTGATGAGCCTCGGCAAGTCGCAGACCGAGATCAAAATACTCATGGAGCTCGATATCTGCGGCGAGCTGGATAATTAGGAAAAAAACACAGAATCATTATTGTATTTTCGTAGTTTTTCATATATTTTATATCGCAACCAAAGCCGGGATGTGATAGAATCAAGCGCGGAATCGCCTTTTGCTGCATGACGCAGCAGACGAGACGAGCCGTACTTATGCAGACGGAAACCGAATTCACGATTATAAGCCTGGAAGGAAGGACAATCAAATGAAAAAAATAGCAGTACTTACCAGCGGCGGAGACGCACCGGGAATGAACGCAGCCATAAGAGCTGTAGTGAGATACGGGATCTATTATGATATGGAGGTTTATGCCGTGCACCGCGGATATGAGGGCCTCATAGACAACGAGTTTGAGAGGATGCACAGGAGATCTGTCGCGGATATTCTGCACCGCGGCGGTACTATCATCAAGACCGCGAGGAGCGCAAGGTTCCATGATCCTGAAAACAGGAAAAAGGCATACAAAAACCTTGAAACTCTCGAAATAGAAGGACTTATCGTCATCGGAGGAAACGGTTCTCTGACAGGCGCGAAGCTCCTGTCGGAGGAAACAGGCATCCCTGTAATGGGAATTCCGGGAACCATCGACAATGACCTGAGATATACAGATTACACTATAGGCTTCGACACTGCTGTAAATACAGTGCTTGACGCTATCACCAAGATCCGTGACACCAGCTCGTCTCATGAGAGAAGCACGGTCATCGAGGTAATGGGAAGACACTGCGGAGATATCGCAGTCTACTCGGGTTTTGCCGGCGGAGCAGAGATCGTTCTTATACCTGAAAAGGATATAAGCGTCGATGAAGTAGTCGACAAGGTAGCATCCGGTATCGAAAGCGGCAAGCTGCACAGCATCATCATAAGAGCCGAGGGTTATCCGGTAAGCTCAAACGATCTGATCAAAGCGATCAAAGATAAGACCGGTCAGGATGTCAAGCTCGTGGTCCTCTCGTATCTGCAGAGAGGCGGATCGCCTACTCTCAGAGACAGAGTGCTCGCTACAGAGTGCGGCATGCTGGCTGTAGAGCTCCTTAAGGACGGAGTTTACAACAGAGCTATAGGCGAGGTTGACGGCAAAATACAGGATTTCGATCTGGGCGAAGCTCTTGCTGCAGAGAGACCTATCAGGGATGAGCTGCTGCAGGGCATCAAGGTGCTCAGTATGTAATAAATACCTATAAACAAGGAGGTTATAGTTTAATGGCATTAAAGGGAAATGTTATCGTGGGACAGTCCGGAGGACCGACTGCTGTTATCAATTCGAGTCTTGCAGGTGTTATCAAGGCATCCTGGAAGCATGGGATCCGCAGGATATACGGAATGCACTACGGAATCGAAGGGCTGCTCAATGAGGATATAGTTGATATCGAAGACTACATCACAAGCGGACAGGACCTCTCTCTGCTTAAGAGAACACCGTCAGCTTTCCTCGGAACCTGCAGATACAAGCTGCCGCCTATCGAGGGTAATGACGCTCTCTACGAAAAGATCTTCGACATACTCGACAAGCGCAATATAGAGTATTTCCTTTATAACGGCGGAAACGACTCGATGGATACCATCAAGCAGCTTTCCGACTACGCTCTGGCTCACGAGAAGAAACAAAAATTCATCGGTATCCCTAAGACTATCGACAACGATCTGCCTATGACAGACCACTGTCCGGGCTACGGTTCATCCGCAAAATACATCGCTACATCGATGAAGGAGATCATCAGGGACAACGAGAGCTACGGCGTGTCTTCTCCTACGATCTGCATCGTAGAGATCATGGGACGTCACGCAGGCTGGCTCACAGCTACAGCGGCGCTGTCGAGAGACATCGACTGCTCGGGACCTGACCTGATCTATCTGCCTGAGGTGACATTTGACATCGACGATTTCCTCTCAAGGATCAAGGATCTCGCTGAAAAGAAGAAATCAGTAGTAGTAGCCGTTTCAGAGGGCCTGCAGACAGCTGACGGCAAGTTCGTATGCGAGCTCGGAACGAGCAACGATCACATCGACGCGTTCGGACATAAGCAGCTCGCGGGCACAGCGGCTTATCTGGCAAGCAGAGTAAAAGAGGAGACAGGACTCAAATCAAGATATATCGAGTTTTCATCCCTGCAGAGATGCGCGTCTCACCTCGCTTCGCGTATCGACGCTGACGAGGCATACAACGTAGGATACATTGCCGCGAAGGCAGCCTTCGAGGGCAAGACCGGAATGATGGTCACTATCCACGTAGAGTCGAGAGAGCCGTATATCGAGACCTATGACATGTTCGACATCCACGAGGTAGCCAACGTAGAGAGAAAGGTTCCAAAGAAATGGATCATCAACGACGGCACATACGTCAGCGATGAATACCTCGACTACGCAAGACCGTTCATCATCGGAGCGATCTCGCCATACACAGCAGGCGGACTCCCGATGCACCTCACAATGAAGAAAAAGAGAAAATAAGTTAATGGGGACGGTTCTTTTTGACTCATTCCCCTGATAAGCAATAGCAGACTAAAGGAGACTGTTTCGGCAGTCTCCTTTTTCGCGCCCTGCAGTATTATGTACGAAAGAAAAATCAAAAATGTTAAGTTAGGATTATATAACTTAGTTAAAAATATGATACTCTTATATCGCAAAATTACATTTCCTGAATCACATCAATATGTCAGGCAGACAGGCATGAACAGCTGCGCGACAGCGGCTGCTGTGTGAATAAATCAATTGGCAGGTCAAATGGAACTGAAGAACAACGGCAAAGGGAACTTTCTTGAAATAAATGATCTGAAGAAGGGCTTCGGCTCGGGTGAGACCAGGCAGGAGGTGCTGCAGGGCGTCACGTTCGGCGCGCGTAAGGGCGAGATATGCGTGCTGCTCGGACCGTCGGGGTCAGGCAAATCGACCCTGCTGAATATTATAGGCGGTATAGACAGCTGCGACTCGGGCAGCATCACAATAAGCGGAGATAGGCTGACATCGATGAACGAGGCTGCCCTGACAAAATACCGCAGGCGCCATCTCGGCTACGTGTTCCAGCTTTACAATCTCATACCCAATCTCAATGTCAGAGAGAACATTGAGGTAGGGGCGTACCTCTCGGAGCATCCTCTCGACACTGACGAGCTGCTCGATGTGCTCGGCCTTTATGAACACAGGCATAAGCTGCCGAATCAGCTGTCAGGCGGTCAGCAGCAGAGGGTCTCTATCGGCCGCGCTATCATCAAGAATCCGGATATACTGCTCTGCGATGAACCGACGGGAGCCCTCGACTACAGGACCTCCAAGGAGATACTGCGTCTTATCGAAGATGTGAACGAAAGGTACAAGAATACCGTAGTCATGGTCACGCACAACGAGGCCATAAGGAATATGGCGGATCACGTCATCATGCTGAGAGACGGCATGGTGAGGCTTGACGAATACAACAGCTCTAAGATCCCTGCTGCGGAGCTGGACTGGTAGGGAGGCGGCCGTATGAAGGCATATAAACACAGGGCTGTCAGAAATCCTCTGCGGGCCAGAGTCCTGCGCGAGCTTAGAGGAGAATGGAAAAAATACGCTGTGATATTTGTGTTCCTCACGCTCATGATAGGCTTCGTCTCGGGAATGTATGTTGCGAATAATTCCATGCTGATAGCCGCTGATAATATCAAGAGCGAAGAAAAAAGAGAAGACGGACATTTTATACTGAGAGATAAAGCTGACAAGGAGCTTAAAAAAGACATCGAGACCGGCGATAAGGCAGATGTCAGGGCTTATTATGTCTATGACGCGTACAAGGACATCACTACTGAAGAGATCAGGGATGCGTACAGATCGGAGGACTACCGCGGAAGCCTCGAGAAGCTGTACCGCGACGCTGACAGGCGCGCGGCGGAGAACTACGAACGGGAAACCGGAGACTTCGAACTGGACGACCCGGATTTCTATGCTGTGCCGGTCACGATATACGAGAATTTCCGCAAAAACGCCGACGAAGACATAGACGGTGACGGCAAGCGTGATTCCGGCATAAGAGTATATATAAACAGAGAGAATATAAACCTCTACTGCCTGATGGACGGTGAGGATGCGGATTCAGAGGACGAGATAGTCATAGACCGCATGCATGCCGACAACAGGGGGATAAAGACCGGAGATACTATCACTGTAAACGGAGCGGAATTCAGGGTATCCGGCCTTGCGGCCTTTTCCAATTACAGCACGCTGCACGAAAAGAGCACGGATATGATGTTTGATGCCCTGACCTTTGACGTGGCCATGACCACCAGGGAGGGCTGGGACAGGATAGATACCGAGCCGGAATACGAATACGCCTGGCTCTACGATAAGAAGCCCGTCGATGTCAAGGCACAGAAACGCATGGTAGATAATTTCCTCAAGGCTCTTATCACCCAGGCGGCAGCTGACGACAATGAGATCGATGATTACGTGCCCGAATATGCCAATCAGGCCATACAGTTCGCGCCTGAGGATTTCGGCAGCGACAAGGTCATGGGAGGAGTTTTATTAAACGTCCTCATCGTTGTGCTCGCCTTTATATTCGCGATCACGATAAGCAACATGATATCCAGGGAGGCTCCGGTCATAGGAACCCTCAGGGCCTCGGGCTATTCGAGAGGCGAGCTGACCGTTCACTACATGACGGCGCCCGTCCTCGTGACGCTGCTCGGAGCGCTTACGGGGAACATACTCGGCTACACGTATTTCAAAAATACCGTAGTCGCCATGTACTACAACAGCTACAGCCTGCCGCTGTACGAGACGGTCTGGACGCGCGACGCGTTTATCAAGACGACGGTCATACCCGTTATACTGATGTTTACCATAAACCTGCTTATAATAAGCCGCAAGCTCAGATTTACTCCTCTTAGATTCCTCAGAAACGATCTTAAGAGCGCGCGGAGGAAGCGCGCCCTCAGGCTGCCGCCGCTGCCGTTCCTGCACCGCTTCAGGCTGAGGATATTTCTGCAGAATCTCAGCGGCTACCTTGTGCTGGCAGTCGGTATAGGCTTCGTGATGCTGATGCTGGCCATGGCGGTGGGCATGCCGGATACGCTCAAATGGTACCAGGATCACGCGGCGGAAATGATGCTGTCAGAGTACGAGACGATACTGACCTCGGATCACGACGATGACGGCAAAGCCATAGAAACAGATGCGGAGGGCGCGGAAAAATTCAGCATGGAGGAGCTCGTCGCTGTATCCGGGGAGAGCGAGCAGTCCGTGAACACATACGGCATAGAGCCGGGCAGCAGATATGCAAAAATACCTGATGATATGCGCAGGGGAGAGGTGTATGTCTCGTCCGCATACAGCGGCAAATTCGGCACCGAAGCCGGAGACCGCATAGAGCTCAGCGAGAAATACGGCTACAACAGCTATGAATTTACCGTAGCCGGAATACTTGAATATGACGGCGGAGTTGCCGTATTCATGGACAATGATGCTTTTAATTCCGTGTTCGAGCGGGAGGCCGAAAGCTTCGACGGATTCTTTTCGGATACTGAGATCACGGATATAGACGATGATTATGTGGCTGCTGTCATCACCTCGGAGGATATACTCAAAATGGCGGCACAGCTCGACCATTCGATGGGCGCGTACATGCTGTATTTCCAGTATCTCTGCATACTGCTGTCTGCCGTGCTCATATTCCTGCTGACGAAGGTGATACTCGAGCGCAGCGAAAATTCCATTTCCATGGTCAAGATACTCGGATACAGCAACGGAGAAATAGCGTCGCTGTACATCGTCACCACTACAGTCGTCGTTATACTGGCGGAGATCGTGACAGCGTTCGCGTCACGCGAGGCGATGTCGCAAATCTGGAACGGCATGATGAACAGGATGGAAGGCTATTTCCCGTTCGTGCTGACTCAGGCCGGCATGCTCAGAATGATCGCCCTGGTATTCGCCGGCTATCTCATAGTCATGCTGATAGATTTCAGGAGGATAAGGCGCATACCGATGGACGAAGCGCTCAAGCATGCGGAATAGACACAATAAATCATTGTATCCGAATAAGAACAAAAACAGCATAATAAGCTGCCGCGAACGGAGTTTTTATGACATATATGAAGAGAGTAATTGGCATCATACTGATAACAGCTGCTTTTGGTACAGCTTATTTTGGTGTGCAGGGAATAAGGTCATCATTATCGCAAAAAGAGGCACTTGAAGCAGAGTACAGCGAAAAAACCGCACAGCTTGACAGGGCAGAAGGAATACTGGAAAAGCTTGAATCAGGCAAAGAGGATCACCTTGATTATGTGGATAAGGCC
>JAFRGH010000004.1 GCA_017433945.1 Mogibacterium sp.
AGTGTTGTCGAGATTCCCGGGAACAGTGTTCCGAATACTGTAGTTCCTGCTACGAAAGCGGACGCAACATAGATGGTGTATGCGAACAGGAAGATCAGAGCGCATATTACCTGCAGTGTCTTGCTGTCTGCATCAAATCTGTTTGCAAGGAACTGCGGGATGGTGATGGAGTCATCAGCCTCCTCAGAGAATACTCTCAGTCTTCTTGCGCAGAGGATCCAGTTCGCGGCTGTACCTGCGGCAAGTCCGATACCGATCCAGATCTGGCCGAAACCGAACGCGAGGATCGATCCAGGCAGACCCATCAGCAGCCATGCCGACATATCAGAAGCCTGTGCGGAGAGAGCTGTTACCCATGGTCCCATCTCTCGCCCGCCGAGGACGTAGTCCTCCTGGCTTCTCTGCTTGTCCTTGCTGTAGAAGTATATTACTCCTCCCCTCAGAGCGACGAAGTCAAGTATAAAAGTTAACAGTTCAGAACTCATCCTTACTCCTTTTCTATTGTCACCTTCATTGTGCTTATTTCGAGTTTTATTTTTTTACGGCATCTTCGAGATCCGGTTATTCTTTATTGATTCGAATCGTCGCAATAGATTTTGTTTATTTGGTGACAAATACAAACTATGCGTATATTATTGCCCTTTTTTTGCTTTAAGTCAATCTTAAGCTGACAATAAGTTCACATTAAAACAGGGGTTTTGAGGTGATTTTTTATGTGATTATTTTGTGAAAATGTTGAAATTTCAAGAGATAAGCCGCTTTAAGAAATTGTCAAAGCTAAAGACTTTTTGTTAAATAATTAACAGCTTATGCCGCTGCCGGATTTCGCGAACAACCGAATTTATCCGCATACATGCAGTAATTTTTCATTATTTCTCATAATTATTCCGTTTGTTCATATAAGCCCCAGTTTTTTTGGAGCATTTATAATCGCGAATTGCCTTTTTTTAGCGCAAAAATACCTCAGAATCGTCACTTTGTTATTTAATTATCATTTATCTGCTATCTGCCGCACAGAAAAACGGCGGATGTTTTGTCCGCCGCTTTTTGTGTGGATGGAAATGACCGCTTTTCGCCGGGCTATGCGAGGTTGAGTCTCTTTTCCATCAGATATTTGCAGATGAGGAAATATATTGCGCAGAGAGCTGCTGTGATCAGCATGCCACCGCCGAAGAATTTGTGCATGTCGTATATATCGAAATTTCTGAAGAAATTCGGGAATATGCTCATCCCTGTCCTGCCGACAAATGTCTCGAAGAACAGCACTCCTATATACGCTCCTATCGACGCGAGCGTCGTGCGTTTCTGCGCCTGATGACCTATAGTGATGGCCGCGTAGATTGCGAGTACGCTTTTCGTCAGGGAAAATACCATCATGATCAGTATCTCAAGCAGTATTAGCCACTCCTCACCCTTGATCTTCATTATGATGTCGCGCCATATATCCGGCATGACCCTTAAGAATTCCGCCATGCTGCCGCTGAATATCGCTATGAGCAGGCCTGTGAGACACATCACCGCGCCTGACACTATCACCCAGATCATGGCGGACAGGCCTTTGCTCGCTATATGCTCCGATGCTGTGACCGGGAGCACCTGATTAAAATATGCGTCATCGCCGAGCAGGCTGTTACTGTATCTCTGGATTATCGTTATCACCGTCATCACGACTACTGCTGTTGCCGCAGCAGAGTAAAGCATGCCTGAGAGAACGACCATAAAATCCGATTTAGAAGCAGCCGGTCCGACTGCCAGACCGAGCAGCACCGCAGTCGCTGCCCATCCTATATATAACGGCGCCAGCTTGCGCCCGAGTTCCGGTATCTCGTATTTAAGCAGTTTACCTAACATTTGAATACCTCCCTGAAGAGCTGATCAACGCTCTCTCCTTTTTCCTCCCGGATGTGATCCGCCTTGTCGTGCAGCACCACCCTGCCGTTTTTGATGAATACCACATCATCCAGAACCGACTCTATGTCAGAGATCAGGTGAGTCGAAATAACCACGACCGCGTCTTCGTTGTAATTGGAAATAATCGTCCTTAATATATAGTCTCTCGTCGCGGGATCGACGCCGCCGATAGGCTCATCGAGCAGATATACCTCCGCGGTCCTCGCCATGACCAGGCAGAGCTGCAGTTTTTCCTTGGTACCCTTTGACATTTTTTTGAGAGTCTGTTTACGGTCTATGCCGAGGTCGTCTATCATGGCTCCGGCCTTGTCGCTGTCAAAATCCTCGAAAAAATCTTTGTAGAGACCTATCAGCTGATCCGATGTCATGTAATCAGGCAGAGCGTTCCTGTCCGGCAGATATGCGACTATCTTTTTTGTCCCGACGCCCGGCTTCATCCCGTTTATCTCCGCGCTTCCCGATGTCGGTGTCAGCAGGCCGTTAAGTATCTTGATAAGTGTGGTCTTGCCGCTGCCGTTAGGTCCGAGCAGACCCACTATCTGGCCTTTCTCAAGGCTGAGATCAACTTCGTCAAGAGCAGTCAGACCGCCGAAATTCTTTGTCAGATGGTTTATCTCTATCCTGGCCATTTATCTCATCTCCTTTATCCATTTCTCGACAGATCCTGCGATCTCGGCATAGCTCATACCTATCTTGCGCAGCTTGTCCGCGAATTCTCTGAAATACCGTTTTGCCAGCTCCTCATGCAGGCCTTTGAGCACATCTTCGTTCCTTGTCACGAATCTGCCGCTTGTCCGCTCTGAGAATACCAGTTCCCTGCGTTCAAGCTCGGCAAGAGCCCTCTGCATGGTGTTGGGGTTGACGCCCGCATCCATAGCCAGATCTCTGACCGACGGAAGCTTCTCGCCGGGACCGTATGTCCCGCTGGCGATACGCATCGTCATCTCATCGATGATCTGAGTATAGATCGGGATCCCGTTTTTGAAATTCCATTCCATAGCTCATCTCTTTTCTCTTATCCGGCAAGCGCTATATTCAGCGCCGCCTGTATTAATGTATTATTGTATTAACCTATTAGTACAATAATACATTCTCATTTCCTTGTCAACCCCCTAAAAGGATATTTCCAGATTTTAGGAGTTATTAAAAAAGGCACCTCCCGGAGGAGATGCCTGATCAGGAGCCTGTCACAGCGCAAGAGGCGCCGACTTGTAATTGCCCAGTACTATCAGCTCCTGGCAGTCGTACTCAAGGCGTCTCAGAGCTTCCTTGACATCCGGGTCGTTCAGGTTGCCTCTGAAATCTATATAGTGGCAGTATTCAAAGGTTCTGGTCACTATCGGACGGCTCTCGAGCCTGAGAACATCTATTCCCAGCGATACGAATATGCCCAGCGCATGATACAGCGCTGCCGGAGTATGACGCGTGACAAAGTATATACTGACCTTATCGGCATTCTCCGGATAATCCGGGTGGTTTGTGATGGCCAGGAACCTGGTCA
Organism: Mogibacterium sp.; assembly: GCA_017433945.1. Classification (GTDB taxonomy): domain Bacteria; phylum Bacillota; class Clostridia; order Peptostreptococcales; family Anaerovoracaceae; genus Crickella. The sequence continues at coordinate 3,413 of JAFRGH010000004.1, forward strand.
TATTGGAATCGCTGTTCTGTATACCCGGCATCAGTATCTCCATGCCATAGACCTCCGCAGCAAGAGCGCTGGCAATCGCGGCAATGCTCTTATCGTTGATGCGTTTTGTATCCTCTACCGCCTTCGCGGTGTCCGCATACGAGACGGGATAGAGATCCGGATGATCTCTGAAAAATTTGCTGCACTGCGACAGAGCCTCCGGATGACTGACAACGGTCTCTAACTCTTCAAAACGTGTCCCCGGAATGACGATGAGGTTCTGTATGATGGGCTCGACCACTTCTCCAACCGCATAGACATTGTAATACTGGAAATAGTCATACGTCCTCGCGATTATTCCGGTCGTGGTGTTTTCCACAGGAAAGAATGCCTGGTCAAGAACACCGGCATCCACATCCTGAAGCATCTTTATGAAATCATCGTATCCTACAGTCTCGTATCCCTTACCATTAAGTTCAGCCTTATGTTCCTCAGACTCATAATACAGTCTGATGGCCGCGTCGCTGAACGCCCCTCTTACGCCCTGAAATCCGATTTTCATACCAGTTCTTTCCCTGTTTTCTCTTTATCAATTATCTCTTTACCAATTTTTCCTCTGTTATATTTATCAAACTCTATAATTATTTTATATCATATACAGCCCATAATGGAAGTGGCTATCTTTTGTTTCCACGTTTCCTGTAGTCCGCGTCTATGCGGCTCTTCCAGCCTGCTCCGATCCGGGATTCGGACACGCGCATCCTGCAGACGGTATCTGCCAGGACCTCGTAGTTGAGCGCGGTGCCGAAATGATCGCTGTTGTAGTTGGCGGCGCGGTCTTCGGAAATGCCGAAGCGGCCGGCTGTCTCTATCGCGTCTATATTGGCTCCGAGAAACAGGAACTCCCAGCCGTATTTCTCCTGCTGACGCTCGACCATCTTCTTCACCTTATCGTATGAATACTCGCGGCTTGCGTTTTCCAGTCCGTCTGTTGTGATCACAAAGATCGTCTTTTCTGGTCTGTACTCTTCTCTGGCATATTTATGAACGTTTCCGATGTGTCGGATCGCTCCTCCGACCGCATCCAGCAGCGCCGTGCAGCCTCTGACATAATACTCTTTGTCCGTCATCTGAGGCATTTTTTCAAGCGGGACGCGGTCATAGAGCACTTCAATCTGATCATCGAAGAGCACTGTGGAAACAAGCACCTCGCCCTCTGCATCTCTCTGCTTCTGAAGCATGCTGTTGTAGCCGCCTATGGTATCGCTCTCCAGCCCGCACATGGAACCGCTTCTGTCCAGTATCATCACAAGTTCTGTCAAATTCTTCTTCATTGTTAAGCCCTCCTTGCTGTCTGATTTGCTTTATCTGATGATGCAAGTATAGGCTTTATCTGATCGGAACCGGTCGCTTGAAAAGCGACAGTGCTTAAGCCATTGGTCAGCCCAGTATCGGCTGATCAAAGCTGAACAAAAGGGCGTTGACCTCGAAAATATCGTAAATGCCGTTTTCGATGCAAAAGCTGACTATCACATCGGCCTTGCTGTTATTGGTCAGCATCAGACCGGCACTGGCAAGAAGGTCTCTGGTATCATCAAGACTCAGCCTGAGTGCGATTGCAAGCGCTACTATGGTCTTCTTTTTCGGTATGTAATCTTTATTGCATCTGATCTTGGAGAAGAGCTTGCGGTCTACGTTCGCCCGTTTATAGACCTCCGGATCCGTCATACCGCGCTCATCTATCATTCGAAGCAGCCTTGCCTGAAAGCTCTCCCCCAGATTATTGACAGCATCCTCCAGAGACGCTTTACTCAGACTCGGCATATAATATTCAGAAGACAGATCTTCTTCCAATGGAGCCGCTACTGAATCGCTCAGCTCTTCAGGCGGTGCCTGCATCCTGTTAGAATATGCACCTCCGAATCTTTCTCTTAATTCCTGCAGTTTTCGTCTGCGAAGAGATGATGACATCTCGCCCGGTCTGCCGTATTCTGCTGCCGTCCGGGCCGATACGTAATTCTCATCTATATACTCTTCGACCCTTTCGGCAAGGCCTGACGCGATCTGATATGAACCGCGGCCGAAAACGACCAGAGTTACATCCATATCAGAATCCTCAAGATGAGCACGGATCACAGACAGTGCTGTCTCCAGCGCCAGATCTTTTGGAAATCCGTATGTCCCTGTCGCGATCAGCGGAAACGCGATACTTTCACAGCCGAGACTTTCTGCCAGGATCAGAGTTTTGCGGTAACAGGATCGCAGGATCTCAAACTCACCGTGCTTACCGTCTATCCATGCCGGTCCGACAGTATGAATGATGAATTTTGCAGGAAGATTATACGCGGAAGTGACCGCTGCCTCACCGGGCGTTATTCTGCCGATTTTCTTTCTTGCAGCAAGCAGCTTTTTCTCTCCCGCAGCCTTGTATATAGCTGAATCGGTTCCGTTGGCGTATACCGGCTCCGGATTTGCGGTATTCACTATGGCATCCGCTTTGACTCGCGTTATATCGTTCCGTATGATCTTAAAAGGCACGTTTCATCACCTCACATGTTATGATAATGAAAAAGGGAGCAGATGCGACACATCAT
>JAFRGH010000027.1 GCA_017433945.1 Mogibacterium sp.
ATTTGACCTTCACAACAAATACGACATTCCTGTCTGCATCTACGACGCAATCGGAACAGATGAAAAGCAGCCTATCGCAAGAGTCAGCGGCGTACCGCAGATCCCTCATTTCACAGTAGGACATACTCTGAACACAAGAGCTATGGCGATCAAATGCGCTGAGGAAAAGCTCGGCAGGAAATTTGACGAGTGCACATTTATCGTAGCGCACCTCGGAGGCGGCAGCTCGATCAGGCTCTACAAGGATGGCGTAAACATTGACAGCGTAAACGATGACGAAGGCAATTTCACACCTGAGAGAGGCGGCGGAGTCAGCGCAAAGAGACTCGTGGATCTCTGCTACAGCGGCAAGTATACATATAAGGAAGCAATGAAGCTGTTCCATGGCAAGGGCGGGCTTATCGCTCATCTCGGAACTGCCGATGCAAGAGATGTAGAAAAGATGATAGACGACGGCGATGAGTACGCAAGGATCGTCTACGAGGCGATGGCATATAACGTAGCCAAGGATATCAGCAAGCTGGCTGCAGTAGTATGCGGTAAGGTCGACCGCATCATCCTTACAGGCGGCATCGCGTACTCTGATTTCATCTCTGACTATATCACAGAGCATGTTTCATTCATCGCTCCTGTTGAGGTCATGGCAGGTGAATATGAGATGGAAGCCCTGGCTGCAGGATGCCTGTGAGTACTCAGAGGCGAGGAAAAGCTGCAGGATTTCGGTGAGATCGCAGCAAGCGCGGAGGACAGGATCAGCATCGTCCCTGGAGTAAAACCGGGCACGGTACCGCAGCGCTAAATAAATCAAAATGGGTCAAAAGGTGAGTCAAAGGGGACGGTTCTTTTGATTCATCAGCAGCTTAAAAGGCCGGGCAGCCCGGCCTTTTCTTATGGATCAATGAGTCAAAAGGAACCGTCTCCAATGACTCGTCCCCAATGACTCATACGGCTTCATTTGTAATGGTTTTGTATATCAGCTCGGCGAGCTGTCTGTGGCCCTGTTCGCTCAGGTGCTCGCTGTCGAGGTCTGACACCTCGACGCTGTCCACAGCGCTTATGAATTCGCAGAAATGTTTTTCCGCCAGCTTTTGATACAGCGGGCCGATGTCACGCGACTTGCGGACAGATTCGGGCGTCAGCTCGTACGCGAAAGGCGAGTTTTCATAATTGTCTCCTATCGCGGCCGGCGCGATGACGATGATACGCGGCACGTAGCCCTGCAGCTCCGGAGAATTCTCCTCTGTGAGCTTTACAAGATTTTCCATGCCGTCGGCTATCTGCTCCGCGCTTAGTCCGAGTCCGGCATTGACGTCGTTTGTTCCCAGCATTATGGTCAGTATATCGACCGGCTTGTTCATGCCGAGGCAGGCAACAAAGCTGCTGATACCGTTTTTCCATGCGGCGCCCGGTCTGTCATATGCAGTAGTCCTGCCGTTCAGGCCCTGAGGGATAACTTCATATCGGTCCCCGAGCTTCTCTCCCAGCAGTGTAGTCCACCTCTTTTCATAAGGATATCTCGCTCCGGTATAAGGATCATAGCCGTAGGTGTTTGAATCGCCGTAGCATACGACGCTTATTCTGTCATGTCCTCTGTCCTTGGTAAGAGCCTTGTCGAGATCGGCTTCAAGCTGCTCCTTATCCCTGAACACAATGCCCTTCCATCCGAGCTGCTTTGCCGCAGCTATGTTATCAGGATGATCATCGATAAACAGGCATTCCTCAGGCACCAGCCCGTATTTGTCCGTAATGCTCCGATATATATCCGCATCCGGCTTTATCTGATTGACATGACACGAATAGATACCGCCGTCCATATGTGCCGTAAAATCAAAGGCCTCAGGATTCGATCCCATCACATACTCTGACATATTGGAGAGGAAATATACCATGTACCCCTTCGCTTTAAGCGAATCGACCAGCGGTATCGCCCATTCGCGGCGTGTTACGCATTCTCCTACCCTGCCAAAAGCCTCGTCTATCTCTGCCGAAACAGCCGGATCCGCAGCATGGAAGCTCGCGACGATGTCTTCAACGCTCATCACTGCCCTGTCAAGCTCCTGCCATCTGCCGTCGCCGAATATCGCCCGGCTGACTCTGTCCGCAGTTTCATCATCAAACAGCGATCTCACATAACTGTTCCAGTCGAAGCCGATCAGCACCTTGCCTATATCAAATACTACGTTTTTAATCATAAGGAATATCCCCGCTTTCACTACTTTTATTTTATTTCTTTTTTCAGTCCGCCAAACCATCCTGCTGTCTATCATACGGCTTCGGTGCTGATGATAAATCTCAGCTCGTAATCTCTGCGCGCCGGATACTTATAGCAGTCTGCTGTCTGAGGTCCGCAGATTCCCGTTCCTATGCCCTGCTGGAAGGCAGATATCGTCACATATGTCCCGCTTTGCTTCTCATCCTCGCGATGCTTCATCGAGAGCAGCTCTCTGTCGCTGTATGGCTTGATGCCGAGCTCAAAAGCCCTGTCAACAGCAGTAAATTTTATCTTTGCCTTGCCGTTGCTTATACTTGCCCATCTGGTATCAAAGCGGTTTCCGCTCTCCTGCGGTCTGATATTCGGCTCAGTCATATCGCTGACGCTGCAGCAAACGTGCTCTATCGGCGCGTGATCCTTCATATCCGCATAGGATTCACCGCTTCGCCCGTAATATTCTACCCTGTCGAAGCTGCTGTCAAGCCTGAATGCCTTGCCGAATCTCGGCAGAAATGCCCTGTTCATGCCTCTGCCGCTTATGCAGTGTATGCGGCAGGTGACCGCTATGCCCTCGCTGCAGGCCTCGTAGATATCCGTGCATTCGAACTCATTTCGTCTGCATCTGATGCGCGATATCACGGTGATCCTTGTATCGCTTCGCTCGATCGAGACGAGCTCGGTCCTCTGCTCTGTGTAGTCTCTCATGCAGTCACGCACGCCGTAGAATCTAAAATCATTGTCCGTAGGCGCGCGGAAAAGCACGGTATGCGGGTCGGAGGTCTCGGCTTCTACCCTCGCCTCTCCTTCGCCGAAGCTGAAGCTGAAGCCTTTTATATGATCAGAGAGTATATCCGGAAGCGGCATTTTCCCTGTATCCTCAGGCATGTGCGGAATATGCTCCTTTATGATGATCTGCTCGGCCGCGAGCTCCGCCCGCGTCTCACTGTCAACTGTCGTGACAGTGAGCATGCAGTCTTCGCCTGCAGCCTCGCTCTCTCTTATCCTATCCTCCGTATCAAGCCTGATCCTCCGTTTCCCGAGCGGCGGAACATCGATTTTCAGACTTTCCTCCCTGCCGCCGCTCCATCTCAGTAAAAGCTCAAATTTATCTCCCGGGGTAAAGGATCTGGTATTGAATATCTCAAAGATTCCTCCGCCGAGATGTGTTACCCTTATCGGTCTGTACACGAATCTTGTGATCCTCGCCCCTGTCGAAGGACTGCGGTCAGGATAGAACATACCGTCAACGCAAAAATTGCCGTCATGCTCCCATTCCCCGTGATCTCCGCCGTAGGTATAGCTGCCGTCCTCGTGCAGGACCGCGTGATCGACCATTTCCCATACGCAGCCACCCATCAGGCAGTCATACGAGTATATTTCTTTCCAGTAGTCTTCCATTCCTCCAGGTCCGACGCCCATGGCATGAGCATACTCACAGAGGAAGTAAGGACGGTCGCAGAACTGCTTGACCTTATGTGTTTTTTCTCCCACTTCATGCAGCTTCTCAGCAGGCGGATACATCTGGCTGGCCACATCGTAGGCCTTCTTTTTGGTATGCACAGCGCTCTCGTAATGCACAGGGATGGAAGAATAATTCCTTATATACGCATACATCCTGTCCATATTGAAGGTGCCGCCTGCCTCGTTTCCGAGGCTCCACATTATTACCGACGGATGAAGCTTGTCCCTCTGATAGAGACGGGCAGCTCTGTCGACGTAGTGATGCTGCCATTTCGGATCGTCGCTTATCCTGTTATAGCTCATTGGAAGCCTGTGTATATATGTGCCGTGAGTTTCAAGATCCGCCTCATCGACCACATATATCCCAAGCTCGTCACAGAGCTCGAGCATATACGGATCAGGAGGATAGTGTGAAGTCCTTACCGTATCTATATTGTATTCCCTGCAAAGCTTCATATCCCGCTCGAGTTCTTCGGGACTGAGCGTGTATCCGTTTTTGCAGCTTGTATCATGATGGTTCACACCGTGCAGCTTGACCAGACTGCCGTTGAGCAGGAACTTATCTCCTTTGATATGTATATCCCTGAATCCTACGCGCGTCTTCACACAGCTTCCCGGCGTCTCGACGTACATGTCATAGAGAGCCGGATACTCCGCGTTCCATTCCAGCACATCCAGGTCCTCAAACCTGGCCTCGGCGTAGCCGCCGGAAGACTGCACGGCATCCCTGATATTGAATTCATTTCCGCTCTTACCGATGCCCTTAAGGGTAAAGATCACCTCCGCGTCTCCGTGCAGCCATACTCGAATCTTTGCGTTATAGCCGTTCTCGGTCTTGACAGTTCTGAGATCGATATCCCGTATATCGTTTTCAGACTCCTCTCTCAGGAGCACATCACGGAATATCCCGTTGTTGCGGAACATGTCCTGATCCTCAAGGTAAGAGCCGTTGCACCATCTGTGTACTATCACGACCAGCTCGTTCCGGCCGTTTTTGCAGTATAGGCTTACATCGAATTCGGCGGTGTTATGCGAGCCCTCGGTGTACCCGGCAAAGCTTCCGTTTACATATACATCCGCGCAGCTTGCGACACCGAGGAAGGAGAGTATATAGCGCTTTGTGCTGCCGGCTGATCCTGCCGGTTCAGATGTGCCTGTTTCGAAAAACGTCCTGTATACTCCGACAAAATTGTATTCCTCTCCCGGATCCTTCCAGCGCGGCCCGACGCCGTAATCAGCCCCCTGAACGCTGAATACAGTCCCGACCTTATCCTCTTCGGGGATGCGCGGCGGATCATACGGGAACTGGTATCTGAGATTGACATAAAACGGTCTGTCATATCCCCTGAACTGCCAGCAGGACGGAACATCTATGCTGTCAAACTCGATCCTGTCAGTATCTATTACATCAGGCAGCTCTGCCGGACGAGCATAGAATTTAAAATCCCAGTCGCCGTTCAGGCATTTTACCTTCGGCGATGCATAGCGCTTCTCTCTGCCGCTGACCGCGTCAGCCTGCGCCCTGTCCGGATATGGTATGAAATATGAACGCGGCTCCAGCCTGTTTACCTCGTATACACTGAAATCGCAGTAATTAGTCTTGTTTACCTTATATAACACTTCAGGACCTCCTCTGTCTTCCGATTCTGTATTCAGATTCTGTCTTCAATCTCTTTTTCATGTGTTCGTCCTGCCTCACCTTTGCATCCATTTTACATGCCGTATGCCAAAAAATAAACACAAAAAAAATGAGGCGAACACAGCCAGTGCTTTCTTCCCTGCAGCGAAGCTGTAGTAATGAAGAAAGCATTAACGCAGGGCCTCCGCCTATGGCTGTGTTCGCCTCCATGTATTCATAGTGGATATTCACCGGATCACTGTATGTCCGCTATCTGTTCAGATAGCCCATTATTTCCTTTTTGAGGGCAGAGTATTCCGCTGTGAGACTGTATTCCCTGTCCCGATTTTTTCTCGCTGTCTCCGGCCTGAGCTCTGTCATTATCCTGCCGGGCCTGCCGCCCAGTATGTATATCCTGTCTGAGAGTCTCAGCGCCTCATCTATGTCATGGGTTATAAAGAGCGTGCTCAGCTCTATCTGCTCCATGACATCCAGATACCACGAATGTATATCGCTTTTGGTCAGAGCATCGAGCGCTGAAAAAGGCTCGTCGAGCAGCGCCACACCCTGCGACCCGAGGTATGTCCTCAGCAGAGCCGCACGCTGCCTCATTCCGCCCGACAGCTGAGCCGGATAGTCCATTTCCGTCCCTCCGAGTCCGAACTGATCGAACAGGGCAGCTGCCTTTGATCTGGCTTCCGCCTTTTTCATGCCGCGCAGCACGAGCGGAAGCGAGACATTGTCGATTATCTTTTTGTGAGGCAGCAGCAGGTCTTTTTGGAGCATATAGCTGACATGTCCCGGCTGAGCCGTTATGTCCTGCCCGTCCAGAATCACCCTGCCTTCGTCGGGCTTGTTAAGGCCGGATATGACATGGAACAGAGTTGTCTTGCCGGAGCCGGATACGCCAAGCAGGCAGACGAGCTCGCGTCTGCCCAGGCGTATGCTTATATCCTCGATTATCGTCTTATCGCCGTAACCCTTGCTGATGTGCTCAGCGACGAGAAGCTCATTCGCGTATGTATTGTCTTCGGTTATTGTGGCATTGATATCCCTGTTCATCATATCCATCCTTTGAGCCTATTCTTGCAGATAATCGTTAGTAAAGCCCGTACCGGCCTCCAGCGGATTTTCGCACAGATCATTGTCTGTGAGCCATTTGTAAAACGCGTCCCAGCGTTCAGGATCTATATAGCCCCAGCGGTCGACATCAGCCTTATACTGATCAGCCATCCATTTTTGGCTTGCGGTTACGAGTTCTTCAGATCCTGCAAGGGACCCTGTGGTATCACCCTTTATCAGTATCTGCGCTGCGCCCTCCGGATCCTCTATAGCATCCTCGTATCCCTTTGCTGTAGCTTCCATGAATGCCTTTGCGGTATCCGGATCGCTCTCAAGGAAATCGCTGTTCGCGATCAGGACAGGTGTATAGTAGTCCATTTCCTTGCCGTAATCCTTGAACCAGAGATAGTCATAATCAAATCCCTTCAGATCGGCATTGATGCAGCTCCATCCGTAGAACACCCATACGGCGTCGGTCTGCTTTGCTTCGAGCGCTGCAGGTTCATCCGTAATGTTGTTAGGGATGAGCTCGAGCTTATCAAAATCGGCTCCGTCCTTTTCCATCAGGTATTTGATCATAGCCAGCTCGATAGGGCTGTTCCATGTGGAATAGGTCTTGCCCTCAAGGCCGCCGGCCTTATCCATTCCTTCACCCTTGCGGGACATTATGCCTGATGAATTGTGCTGTATCAGAGATGCCACTGCCTTTACATGCAGGGGTTCATCGAGAGCGAGAGCCGCAGCCAGGGTATCCTGTGCATCGACTCCGAACTGTGCCTGACCTGCCGCAACAAGCGAGACAGCCCCGTCTTCAGGCGGCTGAACAATATTTACCTTTAATCCTGCATCCTCGTAATAGCCTTTTTCCTGAGCTACATATATGCCTGTGTGATTAGTGTTAGGCGTCCAGTCGAGAACAAATGTGATCTCCTTCAGGTCTTTTGAATCCGCCGATTCTTCAGACTCGCTGCCCTCAGCTCCGCTGCTTCCCGATCCTCCGGAGCAGCCCGCAAGCAGCGACAGCATCATTATAACTGCAAGCCCGAATGCCAGATATCTCTTCATTTTTTATACTCCTTATCTGTTATCTATAGGTTCTAAAGTCTGTGTGCAGCAGCTCGCGAGTCAGTGCCTCTGCGTTTTTTCGTATTTTTCCCACGGCATGGAAGCTCTGCGGAGCAGCGCTACTGCCGCCATCAGAAGCAGGCTCACCAGTGTGATGAATACTATGACCGCGAACATCTTGTCAAAGGCGTATGCCTTGCGGACGCGGGTCATATACACGCCGAGTCCTTCAAATCCGCCCAGCCATTCGCTTACTACCGCTCCGACTACAGCATACGATGCGCTGACCCTCAGTCCCGAGAAAAAGTGTGAGAGCGACGCGGGGAATCTGAGGTGGCGAAAGATCTGCAGGCGGTTCGCGCCCATGCTCAGCATCAGCGATTCCGCTTCTTTATCAACCGATCCGTATCCGTCAAGCAGACCGATTGTTATCGGAAAAAATGTAGTCAGCGCTACCAGAGTGACCTTGGGCGCTTCCTCGAATCCCATCCACAGCACCAGCAGCGGAGCGATGGCTATCGTAGGTATAGTCTGCGTTATGACTATGATCGGATACAGCGCACGGTATACTATCTCGTATCTGTCCATCAGCGTCGCTATGACAAACGCGACTGCTATGCCGACGAGCAGTCCGTAAAACGCCTCTTTGAGAGTGACCCCGGCATGTGTCATGAGCAGCGGAAAATCACTGATCAGCGCTTTGATCACAGCTGCAGGCGTCGGCAGCATAAAATTCGGCACCCAGCCCGCGCTGCCTGCTGTCTGCCATAACGCCAGCAGGACAGCAATTGCAGCCAGAGCCGGCCACATATGGAATATTTTTTTATTTATGGTGTTTTGTGACTTTTTCATCTATTGTAAGGATCTCCCCTTCAGGTCTGTAGCTGACTTTGACATATGCCGATACCTGAGGAGCTCCGGCTTCGACTGCTACCTTTGAACAGTTCGCTACGATCTCCATCAGCTGATCATAATCATTTCCCTCGATAGTGGTTTCAAACGGGCCTACATAATAATTGAGCCCGGTAGACGCGATATAGGCGATCACCTCATCAACTATACGCACCAGCTCTTTTGTCGAATCCGTTTCCGGAAGGATCTGGATAGCTACACTTGCATTCATTTTCGTTTTCCTCCTTTACAAAAAACCGCCCCATCGAAAGGGGGCGGCTCAACACGCATAATACTGCAAAACTCCCTACGATGGCATTACCCAACAGGTTCTTAGGGTCTCAGGCAGCTGCTGCCTGACTCTCAGCCGGAATAAACGCTCCAGCACCCCTGTTTAGTTGTCACACAAAGTCTACCACAGACAGCGCAAATTGCAACTTATTTTTTTCTCTCGAGCTGTCTCTCGTTTCTTCTGTCTCTTATCTGATTTACTCTGTCGTTCACCTTTTCTTTTACGTTATCTGCCTTTTCATGAGCGTAGTTTTTGACGCCGGTGTTGTTTATATCACTGCCCTTGACAAGATCCTTTACAGCAGAATACTTGTCCGCTGAGGATACTATCATGCCCTCTAATGAATTCGGGGCCTGGCTCCCTCCAGCCGGCCACATATGGCGCTCGATTATATCCACGGATTTGTCCGAGAGATCCGGCACGAGCTCCTTAGCGACTTTGACCGACTCTTTGGGATGCTCATGACTGCATTCCTTGTTGGATTCGAATTTGCTGTCCCTGCCGAGGATCCCGAGATCGTGGCAGAGCGCTCCTACTACGACAACCGGGATATTGACTTTGATATTGAGTTTTTTGAGGGCATAGCAGATCATAACGCTTGTTGCCGTTACTCTCAGGGTATGCTCGCCGACCGTAGACCACAGATGATGTGTCTGGTCATACGCCTCTTTGATCTCTTCGGACGCGAGTATATCCCCGCCGTAGAGCTCTATATCGCTCGCGATCCTTGCCTTTCGATTGCTGCGTTTCTCCTTGATCTGCCTGTATATCGTGCTTTCGTAGTACAGGTTCCTCATCCGGAATCACCCCCGCTGTCCTTTATCTGAGTTTGCTTCGTATCCTTCTTCACCTTTCAGAATCTGATTCCACACTTACAGTATAGCATGTCCTGACTGTCTCTTTCTTTATATCCTCCACCAGTTCTTCAAACATTTCAAAGCCTTCCTTTGAAAAAGCCATGGCCGGATCTATCTGCCCTATTCCCCTGAGACCTATTCCCTCTTCGAGCTGCTCCATAGCATCGAGATGCTCTATCCAGTGTTCATCCACCACTCTCAGCAATACAATGCGCTCAATATCGCGCATCTGATCACTGCCTATCTCTTCTTCTTTTTTTGAGTATATATCATCGAACACTTCCGTAACAAGGTCTCTGAGATCCTCTGCATCCATGGAATTTATCTTTTCATCCGGCATCTCCAGCTTATCCCTGCACTCAGGCGTGATACCGGAGAGCAGATCAGTCATACGCTCCAGGTCCCATTCCTCGGGAAATCTCGATTCGGCAGTGACCGAATCCACGATATCATCGATGAGATCATGTGTCATTTCTCTGATATATTCTGACAGATCATCTCCATTCAGGACCATTCGTCTCTGTTCGTATATGGTCTCGCGCTGCTTGTTCTTGACATTGTCGTACTGCAGTACGTATTTGCGTATATAAAAATTCTTGTCCTCTACAGCCTTCTGGGCGTTTTCGATTGTCCGCAGGAGGCCGCCTGCATCTATAGGCTCTGTATTCTGCGGATCAGCCTCTGCGAGCATACGCTCAACTCTTTCACCTCCGTGCAGCCTTACTATGTCGTCCTCAAGCGATATGTAGAACCATGTCTCGCCCGGATCGCCCTGTCTGCCCGAGCGGCCTCTGAGCTGATTGTCTATTCGTCTTGCCTCGTGACGCTCTGTCCCTATGATCACAAGGCCTCCGAGCTCCCTTACCTTTTCCTGTTCATCCTTTCTCTCAGCGCTTGCTTCAGCAAGCAGTTTTTTGAATTCATCCCTTGCCGCATTCATATCCGCGTCATCCGACACGCCGTATCCGGTCGCAAAGCTGATCTGCTCCGGCGTATAGCCCTCTTTGCGCATCTGACGCTTTGCCTCGAATTCGGGATTTCCGCCGAGCAGTATATCGGTTCCGCGGCCCGCCATGTTCGTCGCTATCGTGACTGCCCCGAGACGTCCGGCGTCAGCAACTATTTCCGCCTCCCTTTCGTGCTGCTTCGCGTTCAGCACCTGATGCTTTATACCGCGCTTTTTGAGCTTTCGCGACAGCTGTTCAGATACTTCAACTGACACTGTGCCGACGAGGACAGGTCTGCCCGTCTCATGGATCTCTGCCACAGCATCCGCTACCGCCTCGTATTTGTCATTTTTGCGCACATATACGATGTCTTCGTGATCCACCCTTATGACAGGCTTGTTCGTCGGGATCACCACGACATCCATATTGTATATCTCTTTGAATTCGGGTTCCTCGGTCTTGGCTGTGCCAGTCATGCCGGCGAGCTTGCCGTACCTCCTGAAATAATTCTGAATAGTTATGGTCGCAAGGGTCTTATCCTCGGATTGTACCTTTACCCCTTCCTTTGCCTCTATCGCCTGGTGCAGTCCGTTCGAGAAACGTCTGCCGTACATGATGCGGCCCGTAAATTCGTCGACGATGAGCACTTCTCCGTCATCGACTATGTAGTCTACATCCCTCTTCATTATGTAGTTCGCGCGCAGAGCCTGATGAACGTAATGATTCAGTTCAAGATTATCCGGATCGGAAAAATTATCTACTCCGAAATACTGCTCGCATTTATCGACGCCGGCTTCGGTCAGTGAGATCTGTCTGTCTTTTTCATCTATTTTGTAGTCGCCTGCTGACAGCGATCTGACGAAGCTGTCGGCGCTTCTGTACATGGTGCCGGAATCATCTGAGCTTCCCGAAATGATCAGAGGAGTCCGCGCCTCATCTATGAGAATGGAATCCACCTCGTCGACTATCGCGTAGTTAAGGCCCCTCTGCATCAGCTCACTGCTGCTTACGGCCATATTGTCACGCAGGTAATCAAATCCGAATTCGCTGTTTGTACCGTATGTGATATCCGCTTCGTACTGGGCTTTTCTCTCCTCGCCCGCCATATCATTAGTTACGCAGCCCACGCTCAGTCCGAGGAAATCATACAGCTTCCCCATCCACTCGGCGTCGCGCTTCGCGAGATAGTCATTTACGGTTATAACATGAACGCCTTTGCCTTCAAGAGCATTGAGATAGGCCGGGAGCGTAGCCACGAGAGTCTTACCTTCACCTGTCTTCATCTCTGCTATACGGCCCTGATGCAGTATGATCCCTCCTATCAGCTGCACCCTGAAAGGTTTGAGCCCGAGCGCCCTGCCCGCAGCCTCTCTGCAAACGGCAAAGGCCTCAGGGAGTATATCATCTGTGGTCTCCCCACCGCTTAACCTCTCTTTGAATTCCTTTGTTTTGTCCTTTAGCTGCTCATCGCTCAGCGAGGCCATTTCGGCGTCATACGCTTCGATGCGGTCAGCTATCCTGTAAACCTTTTTAACTTCTTTATTGTTCAATACCTTTGTTATCTTATCCGCTAAACTCATTCTTATTCCTCGTTATTCTTTCTCCTTAATATATGCTATCATTAGGAAAAGATGCTGGATCGTTTTCCGGAGGTGTTGCCGATCATGAAAAAGATCATTTCAGGAGACCTGATGATGCTTGGCGCTACCATGATATTCGGCGCTATGACGATTTTTTCCAAGCAGATACTGGCCGAGCTCGATGTCTACAATATGGTCGCCCTGAGGTTCCTCATCGCGTTTGCCGCATGTCTGCTTGTCTTCCACAGGCGCTACCGCGCTCTCAGCCGCAGGACCGCTTTTCATGCGTTCATCATCGGTACATTTCTCTTTGTTTCCTATCTGTGCATGGTCCTGGGCTGCAAATATACTACAGCGTCCAACGCAGGCTTTATGATGAGCCTTGTCGCGTTCTTTACGCCCCTTATCATACTGGTCAAGGACAGGGTTGTTCCGGGCCGCGCACAAATGGCAAGTGTTATTATAACACTCTTTGGTGTAGGTCTCATGTGCCTTTCGAGAGATCTCGGACTTAATCGCGGTGATCTCATCTGCATAGGCAGCGCTTTTTTCTATTCCTTCCAGATGCTTTACACCGAAAGGTTTGCGCACGAGGATGATCCTATACTGTTCGGAACCTTTCAGCTCATGGATGTCTCTGTATACGGCTTTATATTCTCGCTTTTGTTTGAGGACAGATTCAGCCTTCCTGCGACACCGGTCGGATGGTGGCAGCTCTTATATCTGGCTCTCGGATGCGGCGCTGTCGGCTTCATACTGCAGACTTCGGCCGAAAAAAACAGTCCCGCGAGCCATACCACACTGATATACGCCGCGGAACCTGTATTCGTTGCTTTATTCTCTTTTTTGATGCTCGGTGAGCAAATCAGTTTAAGACAGATGATCGGAATAGTGATCGTCTTCATCGGAGTCTGGATCACTGTCCGGCCTTCACGTTCTGAAGCCCTTTGAGCATCTTCTTGTTCTCGTACATTGCGAGATCTGCCCGGTCAAACACCGCCGCTACGCTTCGATCTCCCTCATATCTGGCCATTCCGCAGGCGATCACGACATCCTCCGGCATGAAGTCATATATTTCTCCGGCTTCAGCGCCGCTGAGATCGATCGACTGATCAGCACTTCGAACATGCTGTCCTGCCTCTACTGTCATTCTTGCAGCCTTGGACTTCTTATCCGCTGATCCATTTGTGTCCGGATTCTTTCTTTTTTCAATACATCTCGCATTATGAAGGTGCATTTCTCCCATGAGTTCATCCAGGTGTTCATAGTCGCGGTTTCGCGCTACCACAGCGAATTCATCGCCTCCCACACGGAATACGGGGCTGTGATCGAATATATCACAGATAGCATGACATCCTGCCTTGAGGAAATTGTCGCCTGTCTGGTGGCCGTGCGCATCGTTGATCGCCTTGAGACCATTCAGATCCAGAACGATAATGGCGAACTCCACAGGAACATCATTATCGATCATGCTATTGAGCTCGAGCTCCAGATCAACATACGCATGCTTGTTTTTTACTCCCGTCAGCGCATCGACATTCGCCTTTTCCTTGGCTTCCTGCAGACTGCTCGAGTATTCCATATCCCGTCTTACGCGCTCATCGATATTACTGACACCGACAACAATGCGCGGCCCGTCCTTTTCGTCTATCATGGCAGCTCTGAGCGATACATATACAGGCGATCTCTGTAGCATCAGTCTGTAATTCATCTCGAACAGACCTGAAGCTTCTATCTCGCGAATGACATTTTCCTTGGTAAAAATGTTCGCAAGCCTCCCGACATCCTCCGGATGAACAGTATCCACAGCCAGTCTCCGCGTCTCTTCAAAAAAGTTTATGCCGGTTTTCGCGAGGCCGAGATTTTCGTATGAGCTGCTGGCGTTATATTCCACGTATTCGCCGGTTTCCGGATCCACTGAATAGATCGCAATATACTCTCCGGACAGAGCGGTGATCCTGGCATAGGTCGCCTGCTCTTCTCTGACTCTCTCAATTGCCTCCATCCTTCTCATATACGCGTCAACATCATTTACTCCGATGATGATATGATGATCATCCATGCGCACGGCCTTCATATTGACATACCTCGATTCGCCATTTATCATCAGGCGGTATGAAAGTGTGAAGGTTCCGGAATTGTCGATCGCATCAATTATGATACGCTTTGTAAATGAGTCCAGAAACTTATCCCGGTCCGCGGCATAGATATACGCCGTCGCGTCATTTCGGCTGGCATTGAAGAAATCTTCGCCATGCCTCTCCACAGAGAGATCTGCGCGCTCTGCGTCAGGATTGTATTCTATGAAGCTGTCGTCATCAAGATCGACATAGTAGAGGTTTATGTAATCAGCGGAAAGAGCTCTTGCGACACGCGCGAATGTGACACCGCTCATAGCATTTTCGTTTATGCTGAGTATCGCGATGGAATACGCGGAAACGCCTGTCAGCGGGTTATCCGCAATATGTCTCAGAAACGCATTAATGTACATTACGTCACCGATCTTTTCTTCGAAGAGTATTCTCTTTGTCTGACCGTGTGCCTGACTGATCACGTTGAAGATGCCTGATCCTTGTCTGTTAAGATCATCGGAATGATCAGCATCTCTGCCGGTCTCACTTATTGAAAAAGCCTTTTCAAGGAAATTTCGGTAGCTCTGATTGCATCTGACGGCATAGAGCTTGTCTCCGTCGTTTTCAAGAACGGCAATCGGAATAGCATCAAAAAATTTCTGCAGAGCAGAATTATCATCACTGATGACATTATCAAGATCATACAGGCTGATCTTACCTACATTTTCATAGTATTCTGATTCTGCAGGATTTTCGAATCCTATCTGTTTCCCCTGCTCATAGCGTTCAACAATTTTACTGAGCGGTATAGGCTGACAATAGTAGAAGCCCTGCTGCTTTGAGCATCCTATTTCATTGAGAAAATCCGCCTGTTCTTTTGTCTCTACACCTACAGCTATAGTATCAACACCCATATCTGTGGCCATCTTGACAAGAGCGGTAAGTATGACTCTTGTCTTGTTGATATTGATCCGCTGCACATACCTCATATCGAGTTTTACAGCGTCAACATTGAATGTCTGAATACAGTCGAGCGATGAGTACCCCATGCCGAATTCATCCATCCAAATCTGAAATCCCGCTTCTCTGAATCTGTCCAGCTGCAGTCTGATATGATCCGGATCCGCGGCGACTGCAGACTCTCGGATCTCTATAACAAATCTCTCAGGGCCGACGCCTGCAGCTGCAAGCCGCTTATTGATTTCGCTAAGCATATCACAACAAGCAAAATCCTTTGCCGAGATATTTACAGTCTGAGGCAGTACATGAAGGCCGGCTATCGCCTGCATGCTGGTGTCCTTAAGAACCTTTTCAATGATATACAGATCAAGCTTATATATCAGTCCTGATCTCTCCAGAACAGGAACAAAGACCGAAGGTTCAATCATTCCCTTTTCAGGATCTATCCACCTTGCCAATGATTCTTCGTTACATACCGATCCGTTCGCAGCACGGATAATAGGCTGATAGTAAACATCTATCCATCCCTCTGTGATGGCTCGGTCTAAATTCTCAATGATATAAGTCTCGCTGACAGACAAGTTTGTGTCCATTGGAAATCTCCTGCAAATTCAGAAATAATAAACTCCTATGGTTTGAATACCATAAGAGTATACCCCAATAAAATATAACATAATTATGTACAATTTAGATAACAAAACAGAACTTAATCAAGCTAATCAACAGTTTTTGATCCGGCGTCATAATAGGCGCTGCAAAAAAAACAAAAAAGAAAAAAGCGGCGACGTCCTAATTTCCCAGGAGGCTCCCCTCCAAGTATCTTCAGCGCTCAAGAGCTTAACTACTGTGTTCGAGATGGGAACAGGTGTATCCTCTTTGCTATTGTCACCGCATTTTCCTATTAAGTTTTGAGGTGTACCCTCAAAATTGAATAACACTCAAGCTCTCTTCAAAACCATCTGGTCAAGTTATCGACCTATTAGTATCAATCAGCTGAACACGTTACCGTGCTTACACCTTTGACCTATCTACGTGGTAGTCTCCCACGGGTCTTACCTTGCGGAGGAAATCTCATCTTGAGGGGGGCTTCGCACTTAGATGCTTTCAGCGCTTATCCCGTCCACACGTAGCTACCCGGCTATGCCCTTGGCAGAACAACCGGTGCACCTGCGGTGTGTCCATCCCGGTCCTCTCGTACTAAGGCTAGCTCCGCTAACATTTCCAACGCCCACAGCGGATAGGGACCGAACTGTC
>JAFRGH010000028.1 GCA_017433945.1 Mogibacterium sp.
TCATGCTCGACGTTGACAATGTCAAATCGATAAACGACAGATACGGCCATCTGCAGGGCGATAATATACTGTCAGCGACAGGCAAACTCATATCGGAATCTTTCGGCAGGGATCACTGCTACAGGTATGGCGGTGACGAGTTCCTGATCGTAGTTCCTGATCTCGGCGATGAAGAATTCAAAGCAAAGCTTGATCACATCATGGACAGCAGACCTGTGATCGATGAGGACGAGGATAAGATCCCTGCCGGATATTCAATAGGCTACACCAGCGGCAAAGCGGAGCACAATTACACTCTGAGAGGGATGCTCGACAGATCCGATGAGCTGATGTACGAGGCCAAGACGAGCGGCAAGAACAAGATCGTGGGAGATAATTAAAAAAACACTTGCATATCTGGTATATCTTGTGGTAATATTGCTGAGCGTGTGAAATACACGGAGATGATTTTTAAAAAGAAGGAGGTGCGGACAATGGCCAACAAATGTGAAATATGCGGCAAGGGTCAGACTTCAGGAAACGCAGTTTCTCACTCCAATATCCATACAAGAAGAAAATGGAATGCCAACATTCAGACCGTCAGGATCAATGACAATGGCAGAGTAAGAAAAGCATCCGTATGCACAAGCTGCCTCTGATCCGGCAAGGTCGACCGTGCCATCTGATAAGCATATGTGAACAGGGAGGTCTTAAGCTGATGCTTAAGGCTTTTTGTTTTGGAGGAAGCTCTTATGTCAGTGATAGTCAGGAACCAGTATGGCGCAATAGCCGTTAATAAGGGCGTGATAGAAAAGATGATAGTCGAGGACCTTTTGGATATGTCGGACAAGGTCATTCTCTGCAACAAAAAAGGCAAGGAGATCAAGGACAATCCGACACCGTTCATAGATCCGGATTATTACGATTCGGTTGAGGTCAGCGAAAAGAAAAATGACATCCGCGTCAGGGTCTTTATCATCGCAAGATTCGGGAACAGCATTTCACGCATTGCGGACGAGATCATGGGGCGCATAGAGAGCGATTTCAGGATGCTGAGGCTGGACATGCCTGCCCGCATTTCGATAAGCGTCAAGGGCGTAAAATCGGGCAGACTCATCAAGAGAAACATCGAAGTAGTCAGAAAGAACGACATCAGATAAGACCGGAAAAATGCCTGATAAGATAGGACTTGCCTCTGATGTATCTCATATCAGAGGCGTAGGGCAAAAGAAAAAGCAGGTGCTTGCATCAATGGGCATAAGCTCGGTGAGGGACCTGCTTGAATATTATCCGTACAAATACCGGGACAGGCGAAGCGTATACGAGTCTGCATCTGCGCCTGATGACAGGGATGTGCTGGTTGA
The DNA here is from genome assembly GCA_017433945.1 of Mogibacterium sp. Classification (GTDB taxonomy): domain Bacteria; phylum Bacillota; class Clostridia; order Peptostreptococcales; family Anaerovoracaceae; genus Crickella. The sequence goes on from JAFRGH010000028.1 coordinate 1,344, forward strand.
AGGAGTCCTGATAAAAATCGGGACGAGAAGCATATCCGGATACAGGACGCTCGTGGAGTGTACGCTCAGAGACGGCTCCGGCGTTTTTAGTGTTGTTTTTTTTAATATGCCGTACCTTAAGAATACTCTCAGGACCGGCGAACGCTATGCCGTGTTCGGAAGGATGAAGCTGCGAAGAGGCATGCGCGTATGGACAAATCCCGAAATGGCGCCTGTCGGCAGCGAAAGGGACCTGAGAGGCATTATCCCTGTCTACAGCTGCGGATCGGGAATAAGCAGCCAGAATCTCGGCAGACTTATCAAGACTGCTCTTGAGACGGCGGATACTGACGGTGAGTGGATAGATGAGCGCCTGATCGAAAAAAGAAAGATATGCAGTCAGGCATTTGCGTTCAGGAACATCCATTTTCCCGAGAGTGAAAAGCACTACAAGGCGGCCAGGTACCGCATAATATACGAGCAGCTGCTTATCTATCAGCTCGCGCTCAGGGTCAGGAGGCAGAGCCTTGAAGCCGGCGCGGCAGATGCATCCGTAGCGGATACGGACATAAGTGATTTTATAGGATCGCTGCCGTTCAGGCTGACAGACGGGCAGGCTGAATGCGTTCGCGAGATAGAAAAAGACCTGATCGACAGACGGCCGATGAACCGTCTCATACAGGGTGACGTTGGCTGCGGCAAGACAGTCGTTGCTGAATGCGCGATATACAAATGCGTCAGAGCCGGTATGCAGGCTGCGATGATGGCGCCTACAGAGATACTGGCCGGCCAGCATTACGACAGGCTGAGCTCAGATCTCGGCAAACTGGGCATAAAATGTCTGCTGCTGACGAGCGGCATGAAAGCCGCGGACAGACGCGCAGCGCTCGAAAGCATAGCTGACGGCAGTGCGGATGTCGTGATAGGCACTCATGCTCTTATACAAAAGGATGTCGAATTCAGGGATCTTGCTCTGGTCATAACAGACGAGCAGCATCGTTTCGGCGTCGAGCAGCGAAAGACTCTTATACGAAAGGGACGTGCCGTGAACGTCTGCGTGATGTCCGCAACGCCTATTCCGCGCACCCTGGCGGCAACTGTCTTCGGCGACATGGATTTCAGCATAATAAGATCCAAACCGGCTGACCGCAGGACTGTTATCACGAGGGTGCTCGACGAGAGCAGCCGCGAAAGAGCCTATGCCGCGGTCAGGGACGAGGTCGCAAAGGGCAATCTTGAATACAGAGTGGCGCCGAGCATAGACAGCGAGGACGGAGATATGTCCTCTGCGACGCAGCTCTTTGCCGAGATAAAGAAAAGATTCAAAGGATGCAGCGTCGGTCTGCTGCATGGCCGCATGAGCAGAGACGAAAAGGATGCCGTAATGGCGGATTTTGCCGCGGGCAGATACAGGATACTGGTGTCCACGGTCGTGATCGAGGTCGGCATCGATGTTCCCGGAGCGACTATAATTGTGATAGAGAACTCTGAAAGATTCGGTCTTGCTCAGATGCATCAGCTGAGAGGCAGGGTCGGCAGAAACGATCTGCAGTCATACTGCTATCTGATCAATTACAGCAGATCCGAGACGGCAGTTGCGAGAGCGAAGGCGATGGCCGAGATAAGCGACGGCTTCGAGATCAGCGAGGCAGATTACGAGCTCAGAGGCCCGGGAGACATCACAGGCACCATGCAGTCGGGAAGATATGACAAAAACATAGTCACACTCTGCAGATATACTGATATACTTGAAGCAGCAACAGAGGATGCCGAAGCAGTCATGAAAGAACCCGGCGATACGGATATCGCGTATGCCTATCGCAGCATGACAGCCGCAGGCGAACACGACAACTCAAACGTTCTGTGACGCCAAAACGGAAAGGAATATTATCATGAAGATCACATCCGGAGAGTTTAAATACAGGAATATAGAGGTGCCGCGGGGCATCAGGCCGACTACCGAAAAGGTAAGGGAGGCTGTTTTCAGCATGATACAGGACTGGCTGCCGGGGGCTGCCGTTCTTGATCTCTTTGCCGGCAGCGGCGCCATGGGCCTCGAGGCGCTGTCGAGAGGCGCCGAAAAATGCTGGTTCTGCGAGAGCAGCAGACAGAATTACCGCGTGCTGCTGGCCAATATAGAGAACTGCAGAGCGGGAGAACGCAGCACAGTATACAACTGCGATTTTCACAGCGCTCTTTCGAGGATAAACGAATGCCTTGACATAGTGATTCTCGACCCGCCGTATGAAATGCTGGCTTACTATGACGATGCCTTTGAAGGCCTGGAGTCATGCGGCCTTGCTGATGAAGGGAGCATCGTGGTCGCCGAGCATCTGTACGATAACAAATTATCGGAAACATACGGCAGATTCAGACGAATTAAAGAAAAAAAATACGGAACAATAGGCGTTGACGTGTATATTTATGAGTGATTTATTGCGCTAAAAGCATGTTTTTGTTAATATTCATACATAAGAGGGATTTTCAGGGGGATTTTTATGAACAGAAAAGCCCTGTATGCCGGATCTTTTGATCCGATCACTAACGGACATATGGATATCATTGAAAGAGCAGCCGGACTGTTTGACAGCCTGACTGTTGCTGTAGTGGTAAATCCGGGTAAGCATGCCCTGTTTACGGTTGAGGAAAGGCTGGATATCATCAAAGAGCTTACTTCTCGTTTTCCGAATGTCTGCGCGGACAGCTTTGACGGGCTGCTGGCGGATTATGTGAATTCA
>JAFRGH010000029.1 GCA_017433945.1 Mogibacterium sp.
AACATATAGCTCGAACGTCTCGTATCCTTGCCGATAACGACCTTTGCCTTTTTATCCAGCCTCTTGCCGTAATACCAGCTGAGGACACGGCCGATCTTGATGGCATGCTCAAATGTAAGAGTCTTGTTGGCCTCTCCGCGGAAGCCGTCAGTTCCGAAATACTTGCCCATAATAGATGTTTCACTCCTGTTTCTTTATACAGATTATATGTATTATCGCAATCTGCGTTTATCGGAATATCCGCTGTATTGCAGCATCCGGTTACTACAGTCTCTGATTCCTCTCTATGTCGAGGAAATATTTGTAGGTGTCTACTGTCAGCTCGCCGCAGGCCTCCTCGTCGCACGCGATGATCGCGCCGTTATGCATCTGAAGAGCCGAGCATGTCCATTTCTGCGAAACGCCGCCCTCTACTACAGCAGCCATAGCGCGGGCCTTGTTGTGTCCGCTGATCAGCACCAGGACCTCCTTCGAATCGGTAACAGTCCCTATGCCTACGGACAGAGCCTGCGCAGGTACAGCCTCCGGATCGTTTCCGAAGAATCTCGAATTTACTATCCTCGTATCCGTAGTCAGGTCTCTGAGTCCCGTACGCGAGCTCAGCGATGTGAAAGGCTCGTTGAATGCCAGGTGTCCGTCAACACCGATGCCGCCCATGAAGAGGTCGATGCCTCCGTAGCTCGCGATCTTTTCCTCATAGTGGGCGCACTCGCCCTCAGGATCGTCAGTCATGCCGTTGAGGATGTTGATGTTCTCAGGCTTCATGTCGACAAGATGATCGAAAAAATTGTCATGCATAAAATACCAGTAGCTCTGGTCATGCTCATGAGGCAGTCCCAGATACTCGTCCATGTTGAATGTAACGACATTGGCAAAGCTCAGCTCGCCGGATTTGTTCTTTGCTATCAGCTCCTTATATACACCGATAGGCGAAGAACCGGTCGGCAGTCCGAGGACAAAAGGTCTGTCAGCCTCAGGTCCGGCCTGGTGAGCATTGATCTTAGCCGCGATATAGTCAGCAGCCCATCTGCACATTTTTTCATAATCATCCTGGATAACTACTCTCATTGTCTCTCTCCTTTTTTTATCTCCCGATTTATATCTTCTGAAATATATCTCCCAAAGCTTAGACCGGGCTTAAATATTACCGGCCAAGCTGGAGTATATCACGCCAAAAAAGCAGTAGTAAATATATCCGGGTAAATTTCGTTGATTTTATACTCCTGCAGGAGTATAGTTCGTATGAACAGGATACTCATTAAACCAAGGGGCACCTGAAATGAAGAGGATACTTTATCACGGATCGGATAGAATAATCGCGGCGCCTGTGTTCGGCGCAGGCAAGGCGGGCAACGATTTCGGGCTCGGGTTTTACTGTACGGAGAACAGACAGACAGCTTCCGAATGGGCAGTGACGCAGATATCAAAGAGCGCGAACGGCTTTGTGAACAGATATAGCATCGAAACAGACGGGCTCAGGATCATAAACCTGAACAATCCCGAATACTGCATACTGCACTGGCTCGCGGTGCTCCTCAATCACAGAGAATTTGACGCTGTCACCTCAGCTGTGTATCAGGCGAAGGATTATATAAGGTCGGTTTTCAGAGTTGAGTACCAGAGCTGCGACTGCCTTATAGGATTCAGAGCGGACAACAGCAATTTTATCTTCGCTCAGGATTTTATCGACGGCAAGATAAGCTACAGTGAATTCAACAATTCCGTAAGGCTCGGAGATACCGGCAGACAGTTCGTCATCAAGAGCAACCGCGCGTTCGACCGCATGGTATTTGAAGGATACGAAACGGCAAAGCATGCCGCGATCTACCCTGCCGCTGCAACCCGCGACAGGATCGCTCTGGAAAAAGCTATGAAGCAGAGACCCGGCAGACAAAACAATAAGGATGCTTCTTTTGGCTCAGAAAAGAGCCTTATCAAAAAAACGCATTCGGCAGAGCCGGTTTACATAAAAGATATTATCAGTCAGAATATAATGCCCTATGACAGCAGGCTGCAGTAAAACGGAGGTTCCTGATAAATGCATCTGTATGACAGCAGGTATCTTGATAAAGCAAGAAATACGATGGCAGTGATGCTCGATTTTGCGGTGCACTATCTGCACCGGGATCCCGACGCGTTCTTCGAGCTGTTCATAAACACCGGAAACGCCGCGCTGTTCGAGCGGGGAGACGTCCGGACACTGGCAGGTACATCAGGAGTCGAGCTCGCGTATAGAGTGCTGTCGGACAGCGGATCAAGCTTTGAAATGCCTGCATACAGATATACAAACGGCCGAAGCAGGGAATTCTGGGCAGGCTGGTCCCTTGCCGATTATCAGTATGAAAAGGCTCTCAGCTTCGAAGAAATAAGCGGACATATTTCGCTCGGAGAAATAATCGGTATTTGCGAAGGATTTCGCAGCGCTACAATAAAACGATTATCGGAAGGCCTTAGCTGGATGGATACGGTCAGGGTTCCTGATCATATGAGCGATGAAGATCAGAAGCTCTTTGCAGACAGGCTTGACGCGCTGATCGATCCGGCTCATTCAAACAAGACCAGACTGCAGAAGCTCAGGCTCCTGAACGGGATGAGCCAGAGCAGGCTCGCATCGGAAAGCGGTGTTCCTGTCCGCACGATCCAGCAGTATGAGCAGCGTCAAAAGGATATAAACATGGCCCGGTTCGCTCAAATAATGAAGCTCGCAGCCGTCCTGAACTGCGAGCCCTGTGACTTGCTTGAACAAAGTCCTTTAAACTAAAGCCCATACTAAAGCCTTTGCTAAAGCCCCTGCTCGAAGCATATTCCCATGGCTACCCTTTCGGCAGCCTCTCTGCCCTGAAGCAGCTCTGCAAGCTTGAGCGCGAATTCTGTAGTGGCGGCCATGGCTTTGCCCGTAATGATATTATGGTCAACAGCAACATAAGCATGGCTCAGGACAGCTCCCGCCATATCCTCTTCAACTCCGGGGTGGCATGTAGCCCTCCTGCCCTCCAGCAGTCCGAGATCCGCGAGAATTGCAGGAGCCGCGCAGATCGCTGCAAGATACTTATTACTGTTCCCGGCAAAGGCCATACACTGCTCCTTTACTATTTCTTTAGAAGCAAGGTTCGCTGTTCCCACAGTTCCCCCCGGCAGCACCAGCATATCCGCCGAAGCGAAATCAACATCCTCTGCCAGCGCATCTGCATGGATCATTACCTTGTGAGACGACTCTATACTCATCCTTCCCATGACAGAAGCAGTCGTAACATCAACGCCTGCCCTCCTGAGGATATCCACAGTGATCAGACATTCACACATCTCCATACCGTCAGCCATAAATACTATTGCCTTACTCATATTGCCTCCCTGTTATCTGTTATTCTGTTATCCGCTTCACCCAATTCTCATGCATCTTGGATCATCTTATTCTGATGTTTTGGTGTACTGCTCCCGTATCCACGCTCCGTATTCACTCAGATCCCCTGACTCCCAGCTGTTGGTCTTTTTGCAGTTCTCCTTGAACATATCGATCAGATCAGTCCCGCTCTTCAGACAGTAGCATATCCTTCCGACATCGTAGCGGTCGAGCAGCTCGAGCCACTTTTCTCCCTCATCCTTCGCCAGCCTGCCGTTTCCGTCGTATTCGCTGATACCGAATTCACTCACAATGACCGGAAGCCCCGCTTTGAGCGCGTCCTCCGTTGTCTTCCTTAATTCCTCACCATGAGATGCCGCGTAAAAATGCAGCGAATACGCCGTGTTAAGATCAAACACAGGCTCCTCAACGGGATCAGTGATGCGCCTGCACCATTCAGGAGTCCCCACTATGACAAGCGCGTCATTTCCCTTTTCCCTGATCACGTCTGTCACAATGTCCGCGTATTCCCTGACCTCCGCCCAGGTGGTGTTATCACCATTAGGCTCGTTGCAGAGCTCGAAGATCACATTGTCGTGATCCTTGTATTTCTCAGCCATCCTCGCGAAAAAATCCACGGCATCGCTTCGGAATCTGTTTGGATTTCTGTCATTCAGAACATGCCAGTCAATGATCACATACAGGCCGCATTCAGTCGCGCACCTGACTCCCCAGTCTATACGCGAATCGATCTCGGCCCGGAACTTTTCATCATTGACGCAGTACCCGTCATAGTCAAAGGTTTTTACGACCAGGCGGATACAGTTGACATCCCAGTCCTTTTTCAGATCCCTGAAACCGTATTTGTCAAGATACTGACTGGTTTTATACAGGCTTGTCGTAGAGACTCCCTGCAGGACATAAGGCTGCCCGAAACGGTTGACGACCCTTCCGTTCTGAACCTTAAGAGCTCCGTTGAAGCCGGCCGGACTGTAAACGGACCAGAACAATACTGCTGCCGAAGCAGCTGTGATCAATAGTATAACGCATACTGTAAGGCGCAAAACACGGTTTCTTCCTTTAGCTTTAGCCGATCCCATCTTATTCCCTTTTGTCCCTTTTTATTCTCCTTTTGATTTTCGTTTTGATTTTCCTTTTGTCTGCCGTTTCCACGGACCCGGTCGCAGCTCCACCGGCAGCTGTCGGATCATTTCATTCCGAATAAAACTCTCTTCGCAGCGTCATATCTCATTATGACTGCTCTTATGACAAGAGAGACAGCTGTCCCTGCTGACGTGCTGATACACACAACAAGCGGCACAGGCAGGCCGAGCCTTGTAAACACGACAATACAGCCGGAAACGATAAAAGGCATATGTATGAGATACAGCGGAAATGAATAGTCGCTGCGTCCGACTCTCTCCGTCTTTTGGGCGAGCCATGCGGCGAACGCTTCATGCCTCGGCATTTCCTGACCTTCGTAGCTGCCGCGCATGCCGCGCCTGTCGATCACTGCCTCTGCCTTTGCAGAAATAAATTCGAGTATAAATACGCAGGATGACAGCTCAGCGGCAAAGGTCAGCACGGTCTCGGCAGCTATCATCCCGGTTTTGCCTGTTATAATTATACCGGTCAGACTGATCACAGCCAAGGCTCCTGAAACAGCACTTATCCTCGGCACAGCAGATACCGTTTTTACGCGGCTGTTCAGGCTTTTTTGTCTGTTCCTGTATCCGAACCACAGCCTCCCTGCACTGAACAGGTACATAAAATGCATATAATAATTAATAATTTCCGGCAGCTGATGTCCTGCAGACAGCCACACACACCTTATGCCGCAAAGCAGCACGAGCAGGCCAAGGACCATACGATCATTGTTTCTGATAAACAGGCGGTTGCTGACGATCACAAGAAACATCACATAGCAGAACCACAAATGAGTATCTACATGGCCGCTGAACGTCAGTATCTGCGCGATCACCTCGCTCAGACTGCCGCCGACATATCCATTTGAACTGAGTATAGCTGATACGGCAGGAACAAACGAGCACAGGTACACAATGCCGTAATTGATAAGAGAAAAGCTGAGATAAGGCAGCATGAACCTCGAGGCTCTGGTCCTTATATGATCCCATGCAGGAGCACTAAAATAAGCCTCATGTCTTGATTCAAACAGATAGCCTGAGAGAAAAAAGAACAGAGGCATATGGACCGTATAGACAGTCGTTCGTACAATGTATTGCAGCAGAGATGCATCAGCCATATCCCTTGTTATCGAATGACCGAGAACAACAAGGATTATGCCGATGCCTCTTGCTATATTAATACTCTTGCTCTGCTTTTCCATATTACTGTGAGTCAATGGGAACGGGCCGCACAGCCGTCAGCTTGCTCCGCTCTCGCTGAACACGACGCCTATCGTTTTGATTATGATCTTGATATCTTCCTTTACGGTCCATTTCCCGATATATTCCATATCCAGTCTGACGACCTCATCAAAATCGGTGATATCGCTCCTGCCGCTTATCTGCCACAGACCGGTTATGCCGGGCTTGACAGTCATCCTCGCTCTGTGATGCATATCGTATTTTTCCCATTCATCAGGGAGCGGCGGCCTGGTGCCGACGATGGACATATCGCCTTTGAGCACGTTCCAGAACTGAGGAAACTCATCTATCGATGTCTTTCGTATAAAATTACCTATACCTCGCGGCCGTCCCTGACTGTCCTTTTTTTCGGAGCCGATGATGCGCGGATCATCATCCATCTTGAACATCATCCCGTCAGCGATCTTGTTCTGTTCCATCAGCGCCGCGCGCCTAGCCTCGGCATCCATATACATGCTGCGGAACTTGTACATCTTAAAGACTCGGCCGTTCCTGCCTATCCTGTTCTGAGCGAAAAAGACAGGGCCAGGCGATTTGATATATATGATCGGACCTATCACAATAGTCAGGAGACCGGTCATAACGCAGCCCACGATACCGCCGATTATATCCATGAGCCTTTTCAGTATCAGCTGATCAAGAGGAAAGAACCTGAGCCTGCTTGTCAGAACAGTATAATCACCGAGGGTATTGATCTCGGTAAGAGGCATGTCGGCGTCATTGAGCCGTTCAGGGCATATATGGACAGCGATCCCCATATCGATAAACGAATTGAGCATATCGTTATCCATGAACTCCCCGTCAGACTGGAAAAAGAATATCTCGTCGACCCAGCCCTTCTGTATATGCTCGATAGTCTGACTGCCGATATGCATCAGTGGCACTCCGTATTCTCCCTTTACGGCAGCGTCATTTTCATCTGTGATGACTATGCCGCTTATCTTGTGGCCTGCTAATGAATTGTATCTGCTTAGTCTTTTGATAAGGCCGTCAACACGGTCGCCTGCCGCCATGACGATCATCGAAAGGATCTGGCCCTCTCCCTTTGTATGGAGGCTTCGGATGCGCCTTTTATTGATGAACCTGAATATCCAGTCTGTTATGACATACACCACCATTGTCCATCCGGTCTGCAGCCTGGATACTCTCTCAGTTTCCTGAAAGATAAAGAGTATCATCAGCAGCATAACACCCATCATGGTAGTGAATCTCAGTATCTTCGCTGCCTCCTCATACGGTCCCCGTCTCAGTATGATCTCGTAGTTATTCGAAAAAACGATCGTCATAAGCTGACAAAAAACCATAAGAAGCAGCAGGAAGCGCTGGTAATAGCCGGAGTAGACTCCGGCTGTCGTGCCTCTGGATATCAGGTACGCAAGCACAAATGATATCTGAAGAGCCAGCATATCCAATACTATAAAATCAAAATGCTTTATCAGATTGTCAGCAGCCTTGCGCCTTTCATAACGCTTTGCAACATGAATATCACTGTTTGTAGTCATTATTCCTGATTACCGTTTTCTTCATCGCCGCTATAACTGCCGGGAGTCTCGTCCTCGTCATTCAGACTGAACTCAAGCAATTCATCCAGTATCTCCCTGTCCTTGCCCTTCTCCTCACGCTTGCCGAAGGTCTCCGCCATGAGCTGATATGAGTTGGTCCCCTGCGCTCCGGTATTCTGCGCATGTACATTGCCTGAACCGCTCAGCATATCTCTTGCCAGCGAGTCATCAGCCGCAGCCGCAGCATTTCTGTTCCTCCTCGGCTTTCTGTCAAACGCGGTGAGACTCTCCATAGCCTCCTCCTGATTGACGATGCATCCGAGAACCGGGCAGCCTGACTTGACAAGCTTCTCAACAGCCGCGCGAATATCCATCTTGGTAGCCATGTCGAAACCGACGACCATGATGGCAGAATCAGCGATCTGATTGAGGCTGAGAGCATCGGAGTAAACTCCGACCGGAGGCGCGTCTATGATGACATAATCATACATTCCGGTGAGATGTTCAATCAGGTCAAATGTTGATTTGTCCATAGGAACCGGATTGAGCTCACGTATCATCGGGAGTATATCAAGATATCCGTTGATATGTACGATAGCCTCACGCTCCTCTATATCTCCGCGGTAGAGAGCATTGAGCGAATGCTCCATCTCGACAGCCGGCAGGAACTCCCTTCCGACCTCCGGATTCTGCGTGTCAAAATCAATTATGAGAACCTTTTTCTCAGTTGCAGCCATCTGTACAGCCAGATTGCATGCGACACTCGTTCTGCCCTCCTTGCGTGCTGCGGATGTAAGGTAGATAACGTGAGATTTCTTTTTGCTGCCGAGGCGGTTCATCAGTATGTAGGCAGTTGAAGCGAACTGCTGTCTTATCTTCGTCCTCGCGCCTCTTGTCAGCAGGCTCTCGTCAGATTTGAAATAAGCATCGTCCTTGCTGATGACTCCAAGCGTCTCAAGACCGAGTTCAAGCGGAATATCGTTCAGATTGATGAGCTTAGGCCTCATCAGCAGATTGAGAACGATGATACCTATACCCAGCCAGAATCCGAGCAGCAGCATGATGCCCCAGAGCGGAGCCGCCACGCCGCCGCCGACAACACGTCTGGCGTAAGGCTGATCGATCACTGAGATCTTACCGCGGCCGAGAGTGTCTCTTATGACACTGGTCGAGTCGGTAAGCAGAGCCGTCATGATCCTGATGCCCTCATCCGAGCTTCTCCAGTTAAGGTTAAACTCTATGACAGGCGTATCGCCCTCACGAGTCAGCTGCAGATTGTTCCTCAGGTCCGAAACCTTGATGCCTGTCAGATTGGTCTTGGTAAGGACGCTGTTAAGCAGCCTGTTGCTCTTCAGAATATATAATACAGTTTCAGTCATCTCCTCTGACATAAGGAAGTCATTGTAGAGAGGATAGTTCATCTTTTCCTGATATGTACCTTCCTTGCTCTCCGTAATGAATACCGCAGAGGCCTTTATCCTGTAGTTCCTGCTCATGCTGCCCTGCAGATACTGTACTCCCGAGGCAGCGATACCAAGCAAAAATCCTATTACAGTAAGCAGCACTATGAGCTTCCATCTCTTCCTCATAGCGTACAAAAGATCACTTACTCTAAGCTGGAATCCGTTATTCATAGATACCTTATTAACCTCCTGCCTGTAATTCCGATAAATATACCGATGAGAGCTCCGAGAGTATTCGCTAATATATCCGCCATATCACACTCGCCCATGGACAGCGCCAGCTGAGTGGACTCGATGATCGCGGAATAAGCCATCCCGAGGAAAAATGCCGCGCTGCCGTAGCGCACCGCGATATACGGGACCTCGTCCTCCTTCAAATCATTCATTTCAGCATACGCGTCGATCTGTCTCTGAGACGGAGTCATCAACATATAGAGAGCGCTGAACGGCACGAACATCAATACGTTGAGCAGCAGATGCTCTGTCTTTTCCGGATAGGCCATGGACAGCGAATCCTGCAGGCTCCTCACGAGATCAACGTAAACAGTATTGTTGCTCGTACCCAAACGCGCAAACAGCGTTACTACGAATATCGCGGCGCCGTAGCCTATGAACAGATATACGAACACCCTTTTGGGTCCGTACTCCGTAAACAGTCTGTACGCCAGGAACAGCATCGCTCCGGCCATAACGGTCAGCGTGATGATGAACAGCGCATTCAGTACATAGAAGAAATTGCACAGCAGCACGATCAGCCACGACAGCGAAAACGACAATGTCAGCACGATCAGGAGAGCGATCATCTTTGTAGAGATCGCTTTAGTATGCATGCGGCATACCACGCCGGCCGGGACAGCTATCAGCATAAGATATATCAGATAGACCTCGGCCTGCTCATATGTCGTCTCAAGCATCAGCTCCACCTCCCGCGTCATTGCTTCCGTCTGCGGATCCGTCAGCGGCGCCGGTACCTGAGCCTGCTGTTCCTGCCGGTACGGCTGCATTCTTAGCTGCAGCTGCAGCTTCCAGACGGGCTTCTTCCTTTCTCCTGCGCGCTGTTCTCCTTAGGAGCGCTATAAGACCGGCAATGAGAGCCATTACCACAGCAGATGCTCCGGCTATGGCCGCGTAGCTCCTCGTGGTCAGGATATTGATATTGAATACCTGTTTCTCTGCCGTATCCGTTACAGTAAGATTGTATTTCTTACTGTCGTCATCGTTCAGATTGATATAGTACTTTCCTGTCTCGAGACCCGTGATCTCCGTGAAGGATCCGTTGGTCGTCCATGTGTCGATCAGGTTGCCGCCCTCGGTGAACAGCTCGACCTTGGTATCGGCAAGATGCGATCTTAGCACCATATCCCTTACGCCGACGTCGAGCCTGAGCAGTCTGTTCGTCGATTCGACCTCACCCTTAGCCTCACCGTTGATGCGTCCCTTCGAGGACACCTTTACCCTGAACGGCTTGACAGAGGCGATGTAGTCTCCGGGAGCCTCCACCTCCGTAAACTCGTAGGTCGCGTTTTTTTCTACCTCCTCGAGAACGATCTGGCCGCCGTTGTCGGTAGTCATCTGTTCGTTGATATTAGGACCTGTAACATCGAATACAGCGCCCGGAACAGCGTCTCCGGTGAGTTCGTCAGACAGAATGAAGGTTATCCTCGTTCTCTCCGCACGGACAGTGTTTACTGTGTTTTCGGATTCTATTACCTCATCCGTATCGTTCTTTTCGTTTTTACCGCCCTTTTTATCAGTATCATTATCGGCATGAGTGAGATCCTTGAGAGTTACATCGATGGCAGTATTGCTGCTTGCGTAATACTCAGGGATCCCGGACTGCTGTATCTTGTATTTGCCGAGATACAGCCTTTTGCTCTCGCCGTAACCCTTATCGTCACATACTATTTTGCCGGCGACCTCGCCTTTTTTGACCCTGACAGTATCGTCCTTGGTCTTGATATCCTCCTGCGCGATGACCTCGAATTCACCGCCTGCAACGGCCTGACCGTTGTCCTTGTCTATCATCTGCACTCTGATAACGTCACGTACAGCATACATAGGTATCTTTACGAGGAAAGGATCAGGCCAGTCATAAGGACCGTCTATAGTAAACTCGACCTTGTCGGCCACATCATAGCCGTTAAGATCCGACAGCTGATGGAAATAATACGATGTGGCCAGCACCTTTTCAGGGAGATAGAATTCTCCCTCCTCAGTCGTTTTGAAGGTCCTGTAGGACTTCTTATGCGGATAGTAGGTATTAAGGACAGTCAGCGCATTTGAATCCGAATACAGCTCAAAGGTAACGTCCTTGGCAGGGATGGCCTTTCCGGTCTCGGCGTCTACAAGCGACGCGAGCACAGCGGATTTGCTGCCGTCACCCTCGCCCGGATCGTCTTCACCTTCACCGTTGCCGTTGTCAGTTCCGTTGCCGCCGCCTCCGCCGCCGCCGTCATCATCGTCCTCACTGTCTCCCTCTTCATCGTCGAGACCGTCCTCCTTGCTGTGGTCACCGGCCTCATCGACGGCATATTCGTTTTCTTCGTTTATGCCGCCGCCGTCCTTGTCATCGACCTGATCGTACTCGTGCTTGAGGTTATCGCTGAATTCCTGCTCGGGAGTCTCAAGGATATACAGCACCAGGAACATTATGACCAGGAGAAGCACCAGAATAAGCGCCGACATAAGGTCGGATGACGACTTCCAGTACTCTATTCCCTCATCAGGCTTTTTGTATTTCTTTCTGCGACTCATTATCTACAGCCTCTTTTCGTAATCATTCATTGCTTGACAAACTCATCAGGATTGATCAGAGGCGAGAAGAAGCTTCCCTGGACCAGTCTGCAGCCTCCCTTTCTCAGAGCCTTGACCTGTTCCATGGATTTGATTCCCTCGCAGTCCACCACACAGGAGCGTATCCTTGCCTGATCATAAACCTCTTCGATGATAGTGCACGAATCCTTTGTATCATAGCCGGATACAGTAAGCTTAAGCGCGTCCACCTTAAGATTTTCTATAGCGTCGATAGGAACAAAATTGCCGTCGAATTTGTCAAGTATGACCTTGATTCCCTTCGCTCTGAACGAATTGACGCACTCTACGGCGACCTCCTTGGCGTCGGTGAACGCGTCCATGGCGATCTCTATCTCGACCATGCGCGGAGGTATATTGTATTTGTCTATCATGAACTTGAAGAAATCACTTATGTCGCCCTTATCAGACAGCAGGTCCACCTTGGTGATGTTCAGCGCGACAGGAACATAAGGAACATTGTTCTCTTCCCACTCGTGCATCTGCCTGAAGACATCCTCCCATATCTGACGGCTGATCTTGGTGATCAGTCCGTTCTCCTCGATTATAGGCATGAAGATATTCTGAGGTATGCTTCCGAGCTTTTTGTGATGCCATCTGATAACAGCTTCAGCGCTGAGCATCTCCCGGGTATGGATATCATGCTTAGGAGACAGCGCGTATGTGAATTCGTTCTCCTTGATGCCCTGTATGATCTGCGGAAGCAGTATCTTTTCATTCATGCTGCCCGAAGCGACTCTGACGCCCGGCATATGGCTGCTGCTGCCGCCGCCGCTGGCGCCTGCCATGGCATTAGGCATCTCGCGAGGTATCCTTTCGAGCCTTTCAAGGACATACTCTCTGTTGAGCTGCTCCTTGTAACGCTCCTGCTCGTCTACAGTCGGTATTACATATTTGTGGAAATCATCGAGATACAGTCCAAGCTCTCTCGTTGTTACGTTCCATATCATCCTGTAGATGATATTGAAAAGGATCGACATTATGATACCGGCAATAGA
The DNA here is from genome assembly GCA_017433945.1 of Mogibacterium sp. GTDB lineage: Bacteria > Bacillota > Clostridia > Peptostreptococcales > Anaerovoracaceae > Crickella. Next base: position 12,502 of record JAFRGH010000029.1, read on the forward strand.
TGTATAGAACGCGATATTGATACCGCTGAGCAGAGTCTGAATGCTCTCAAGAGCCGCTTCAGCCGAAGAGAAGCCGACAGAACCGATACCGAGCAGCAGTCCGACGAAGGTACCGAGCACACCGATACCGGTAAGTGTTCCCGGGATCTGCGCTACTACTCCGTTCCAGCATCTCATTGCCACAGTCTCTTCATTGATGTAATCATCCAGCTCATTCAGTGTCTGCTCCGATTCTCTCTGGAACCTGATCTTGACCTTGTACTCTTCAAAGATATTGTCCAGCGTCTTATTGCCGAACATATCGCCGAGAGACATCAGAGCCGTCCACGCGGACTCTGTCGGTGAAACAAGATTATCCCTGATCGTCTGCTTGCCTGTTTTGAATCCGGTCGTAAAATTGATCATCTGCAGCAGTCCGAACAGTGTCGCGACCAGAATAAACAGCAGCATGACTCCGACAATGATCATCGAAAGCGAGTCAGGCGCGAAGAATATCAGCGCGCCGTTCGCCGCGATCATCGCAAAGATAGAAAAATAAGCTATGCCTCTTGACATGTACCCTCCTTTTGGCATGCATACGCAGCCGCTATAAACATGATAAGGATCTTATAACCGAATGTCGTCCATGATTTTTCGGTAAAACCCGCAAAGGTATAAAACATCATATAATACATACAGAACATATATCTGTCCGAAGAAATATGTATCGAACGCGAAAATGACGCTATGAGCATCGCGTAGTATGACAGCAGTCCTATGAGCCCTGTATTTATCCACATTTCCATAAGGTCGCTGTGCGCGCCCAGCGTAAGCTTGCTCAGGTACGAGTTCTGCGAAAAGCCTACATGCAGAAGCGCCAGGGCTTCGTCATCATACCAGAAATGCGCAAAGCCGAAGCCGATGAGAGTATGGTTCTCCCTGATGATCTTGAGCAGCTGGCTCCAGAGAGGTATCCTGCCCGTCAGAGTCGCGTCCTTTCCTATGGCATTCAGCACAGGCTCAAGCATGGGTATCATAGTCATAGCCGCAATAAGGAAGCCTATGCTCGCCATAACGCTGACCAGACCGACATTCACCCTTACGCTGTCCCCGAGCATCATCATCATAAGAACAATGATCGCGCAATAGAGCATAGCGCCCTTGCTGTCGGCAAGGATCATAAGGAATATCTGAAGAGCGAGGAATCCTACAAAAAAGCCCGACACGCTGTAATTGCGCGCAGTCCTGATCTTCCACAGAAGCAGCTGCATCGTGATCCCGAATACCAGTATCATCGCCGTTACATTCTTGGTATCGGAGAGACCGAGAAAAGCATTCATCTGATCGCTCATCCTCTCATACAGCCCCGGGAACAGCACCGCGAAAGAGACAGCGGCTATGACATACATTATCTGAGCATGGTATATCGCTTCAAGCAGCTCCTCCACCTTCATATGCTCGCATATCCAGATCGCGAACAGACCGGTAACTGTGAAGCGGACACATGACACGACCTCCTCACCGGCATCCGAAGTAGCCATCATCGAAATGACAAATATGACAGTAAAAAACAGATACATGGATGCGTATATCTTCTTGATATCGATGAGCTTGATCTCGCCGACATTATTGCCCGAATAAATGAGCATCAGAAATATCTGGAGCAGAAAAATGCCGTAATCCGAAACAGTCCCCGACCACTCGCCGAATACCTTGGTATAATTACCCGGGAACCCCAGAGAAAAAAATATGATAACGGCAACAGCAGCTCTCGCCCAGCTGCCGAGAGCTCTGGTCTGCCGCATACCGGCTCTGCCGCCGTACAGCATCATAGTGTTGCCCGCAGGATTCTCCGTGTACATAAACTCTTAATAAATCTTATAACAAAACAAACACCCTCGCCTCATAACAGACAAGGTCAAAACAAGATCATTTACCATTTATGACTGCCAAATACACAATCGGCTAACATAATACCACATTTTCCCACAAAAATCACAATTGTGAAATAATTATCAAATGATCAAAAGCTCAAGATCAGCCCGTATCTCCTGCTCTGCCTTTTCCGCGGCTGCCCTGTTCTCAGCGGTGACCGATATATATACCTTAAGCTTCGGTTCGGTACCGCTCGGCCTCACGACCACAGAGCCGCGCTCAGTATAGAATTTGAGCACATCGGATTTAGGCAGGCCGTTCAGTCCCCTGCTGTAATCCTCAGTCCTTATGACCTCCATACCTGCTATATCAGCAAGCCCTCTGCGGAACGATGCCATGATCGAATGCATCTTTGCCATCCCGCTGCTCCCCGGCAGCTCGTATGAATGCAGAGTATTGAGGCAGTAACCGTATCTGCCGTATATCTCGTCAAGCTTCTCTATAAGGCTTATGCCCCTGCTTTTATAATAAGCGAACATCTCGCAGATCATGAACGCGGCGTTGACCGCGTCCTTGTCTCTGACGTAGCTGCCTGTCAGATATCCGTATGATTCCTCGAAGCCGAATACATAATCATCCTTATTCTCAAGGCGTCCGATGACCTCTCCGATATACTTGAAGCCTGTCAGAACGTTCACTGTCCTTACGCCGTAGTGCTCCGCGATCTTTTCCGCCAGATCCATCGTCACTATCGTCTTGACAAATACAGGATCAGCCGGCATCATGCCATGCCTGGAGCGCTGAGAGCATATATAATCAAGCAGCAGCAGCCCGGTTTCATTTCCGCTGAGCAGACGGTATTCAGATCCCGGGCCGTTTCCCTCATCACGCCCGGAGCCGTTAAAATTATCCTTCACAGCTATACCGCATCTGTCGCAGTCCGGGTCGGTTGCAAGCAGAAGATCCGCGCCGCAGCTGCGGCAGTACTCAAGTCCGAGCTCCATCGCCTCCCTTATCTCCGGATTCGGATACGGACAGGTAGGAAAGCTGCCGTCAGGCTCGCGCTGCTCCTCAACTACTGTAATATTGGTAAAGCCCGATTCCTCAAGCACTCTTGTTACAGGAACAAGCCCTGTCCCGTTAAGCGGCGAATAAACAATAGCTACATCCCGGTCCGCTTCATCCCCGAACAGTACGCTCTGCTTTTTTACCTCCTCTATGTAAGCAGTCAGCACATCAGTATCAATATACCTGATCCTGCCGCAGGCGAGCGCCTCTTCAAAATCCATGCTCCTGACATCTTCAAAGATATCGAGCTCATTTATACATGCCAGTATAGAGTCCGCCGCCTCATTTGTGATCTGGCAGCCGTCAGGGCCGTATACCTTGTATCCGTTATAATTGGAAGGATTGTGGCTGGCAGTTATCATTATTCCGGCCGAAGCATTTAGCTCTCTTACGGCAAATGAGACTGTCGGTACCGGCAGCAGCTGCGGCCAGCAATATACAGTGATCCCGTTCGCGGCAAGCACCTCCGCCGCCCTTTTCGCAAAGACATCCGAGTTGATCCTGCTGTCATAGCCTATGACGACAGAAGCCTCCGGTCTCCCCTGACAGCCGCCTCTCTGGCCCTTTAGATGATCTGCAAGCCCCTGCGAAGCCCTGCCGACAACGCACACATTCATTCGGTTGGTCCCTGCGCCTATGATCCCGCGCAGACCGCCCGTACCGAAAGCGAGATCACGATAAAAGGCATCCTCTATCTGAGCCTCATCCATATCTCGAAGCTCCTCTGCCAGCTCGGGAATGCTCACCGTCCCGAGCCATCTTTCATATTCCTTACGGTAATCATATGTATTGCTGTTCATCTTATATATTTTCCCAGTCCCAGTCCAGTCTCTCTATATCTTCCTCGGTCAGCTCGTCGCCTATCTGCACCTCTATTATATGGAGCTCAGAATCAGCCTTGATGGCGTGTCTCATCCCCGGTCTTATGCAGACCGTATCGCCGCGCTTTACCTCTCTGACCACGTCTTCGATTATTATTTTGCCGCAGCCGTCTGTAATATTCCACATCTCAGTCCTGCATCTGTGCCTCTGATACGAAATATGCTGCCCCGCAGTTATAACAAGATGCTTGGTCAGAGAATTATTACCGTCAGCCTGAATTCGGTAATCGAGCACCTGATACTCGCCCCAGACCCTTTTTTCGTACATCGGTCTGCGATCCGCAACGTATTCCTTAAGACTGTCGCTTTTGCTCTTTTCGGCAACAAGTATCCCGTCAGGAGTCGCGGCAATGGCAAGATCGCTGACGCCGAGAGCGATAAGAGGGATCTGCAGCTCATTGATAATATGAGTGTTTTCGCATTCCGCGGCAACAGCATTCCCGGTAACCTCATCACTCATGGCCTCGGTAAGCGTGTTCCACGTCCCGAGGTCCTTCCACTCGCCGGCAAAGCGCATTACCTGTATCGCCCTCTCCTTTTCGACAACAGCATAGTCAAACGATATCTTTTTAAGATCCGCATAGCTGTCGTACAGTTCCTGATACGAGGATGTCCCGAATATTTTCTCGGCAATATCCAGAACATATCTGAGCTTATAAGCAAAAACTCCCGCGTTCCACAGAGCTCCCTGCGCTATATATTTCTCAGCAGTCTCCGCGTCCGGCTTTTCCCTGAACGTATCGACCGCCGACAGACTGTCCTGGGTCCGCGGCAGTATATAGCCGTATTTTTCACTCGGATACGTCGGCTCTATGCCCATCAGGACAAGATTGGCCTCGCCCCTCTCAGCCTGTTCCGACAGCTTTTCGAGCATGCGAAAATACGGCTCCTCCACATACGGATCCACCGGGCATACGACAACAGCCTCTTCCGCGGAAATATGTTTCACATCGTGCAGATAGGCTGCGGCGAGCGCGATGGCCGGAAAGGTGTCACGCCTGCACGGCTCGACCGATATCCCTACCTTGCTGCCAAGCTGCGCTCTTATAGACGAGACCTGGTTTTCGGAGGTGGCAATGGTGACCTGAGCATCCTGATCCACCTCACAGATCATGCGGTACATTCTCTGCACCATCGATTCGTGTGTCCCGTCTTCTTTTTTGAAGATCTTAAGGAACTGCTTGGATCTGACCTCGTTCGAAAGAGGCCACAGCCTTTTACCTGAACCGCCGGACAGCAAAATCACATTCATAATCTGAAACTCCTTTTTTTATTATCAGGCATCACTATGCACATCAAAGATATGCATCCATTTTTCAAGACATATATATCTGAACAGCCCTATATCGTCCTTGCCATGCGAAAGCCTGTCCCAATCCTCCAGGATCTTATGCCGGTCAATATATCTGCCGGCGCGAAAATCAGACGCTTCAAACACAGCTCTGTAATCGCCGTTGTGCGACGCGAGCCACGAATTCTCCGGTGTATAGAAGCCTATCTTATCCTTGCGCCTGCGTATGATCTCCGGCATATCGAGAGCCCTTCGCATCACAGCCTTCGAATATCCGTCACTGATCTTGGCATTAAGCGGCAGATTCATCGCGAATTCGACCAGCCTGTAGTCGAGGAACGGCAGCCTGTCCTCGATAGAAACAGCCATCGAGTTGCGGTCCACATATCTGAGGAGCGCGGGCAGCACTATTCTGTCAAAATCGTTCAGCAGAAATCTTTCGCTGTTCTCGTAGCTATTCCTGAGCGTTCGCTTCGCGAAGCTCTGCTCCAGATATCTGTGGCGTATGTCCCTGCTGCTCGTTCTGCCGAGGAACTGGCGCATCATGCTCAGATCGGCAAGCAGCGAAACATTCTTGCCCTTGCGCATATACGGCAGATAATAGAAGATTTCCTTAGCCGCACGCCCTAATTTCTTCGCCTTGATAAGCCGCCTTATGTAATACACACGGGCCTTGCGGTATCCGCAGAGTATCTCATCAGCTCCCTGCCCGTCGAGCAGGACCGTGACCCCGTTCTCGTGAGCCAGCTTCATAACGCAGTACGAAGCGTACATGCTCGTGGAAACAAACGGCTCATCCTGTGTGTAAATCAGATGGTCAAGATCTTCAAAGAGCGTATCACCGGTCGGATAGATATAGTGCGCGTCAACACCTGTACTGTCAACCACCGCGTCTATAAAAGCTCGTTCATCATTCGAGTCGCCCTTATAGCATGACGAAAAGGTCTTCTGATCCTTACCCGCGTTCCGCTGCCTGAGCTGTCTGCTGCTTTCGCATACTATAGATGATGAATCCAGTCCGCCCGAGAGGCAGCTTCCGACAGGCACATCAGCCCTGAGCCTCAGCTTCACTGAATCCTGAAACAGGCTTCGGAACTGTTGTATCATCTCGTCATCGACCTCTCCCGTAAGCTTCTCCGAATAAGGCAGCTCGTAATACCTGCTTATACGCTGTCTGCCCTTATGATCTATATGCATGCAGCAGCCGGCCGGCAGACGATACACCCCTTTGAAAAAGGTCTCATCCGTGCAGTCCACAAAGCCGTTTACCAGATAATCGAAAATAACGCTGTCGTTGGCTGTCCTTTTGATATTATTATCCTGCAGCAGCGCCTTTATCTCCGAGGAAAAGACAAAATATCCCGGCTGATTCGTATAATAAAGCGGCTTTACGCCGAAGCGGTCGCGCGTCAGGAACATGCTCTTTGTCTTACGGTCGTATATGGCGATAGCCCAGAATCCGTTGAAGCGCGACAGGCATTTTTCGCCCCAGTGATCATAGGCAGCCAGCACAACCTCGGTATCCGAATTCGAATTGAAGCTGTATCCTGCCGCTTCAAGCTCCTCACGCAATTCTATGTAGTTGAAAATCTCGCCGTTCAGCACCATCACATAGCGGTCGGCAAAATGCATAGGCTGATTCCCCGCGCTCGACAGGTCGATGATAGAAAGGCGCACATGACCCATGCCGGCCGAACCGTCGATATAGGTATCCTGATGATCCGGGCCGCGGTGTATCTGTGCCTCATTCATCTTATCAAGCAGCGACTGCCCGTCCTGCAGCCTGTTCTCAGCATCGTAGAATCCGCATATTCCGCACATTTTCCGTCACCTCCAGATCCTCAGCGCGCCGTCCGAACCTTGCTCAGGAACGCGTCAGCGCAGTTCTTCCATGAGAAATTTTCAAGCATCTTTCGCGAGCTCTCGTCAAGTTCGTCCTCTGACGGATATGCCCCGCATATCCATTCCGAAACAGCCTCATCGCTGTCGCACAGGCAGTGTCCGCGAAGCCCGTTAAGCGTCAGAGCAGGCCCGATAGCCCTCCGGGCAGCAACAGAAGCACCGTAATAGACCGCCTCCATGACAGCCATTCCGAATATCTCCGCAGTGCTCATGTTGATATAGTAATCAGACATACGGTATATCTTCCACATATCGTCAAAAGGAACCCTGTCCAGTATTGTGACGCGGTCCTCCAGACCGCATTCCCGTATTTTGGCATCGACCTGCTCGCGAAGAGGTCCCTTTCCCACTATAAGCAGTTTAAAATCCTTCGGCTCTGAGCCTTCGTGAAGCGCCTTGTCAAGTACAGCTATAAGATCGACCGTGCGCTTGTCAGCCTCGAGCCTCGCCACGCTGCAGAGCAGCACATCATCAGCTGCGAAGCCGTATTCCCTTCGCAGCTCCGCTATTGAATATTTCTTGTGATCCTGTCTCAGAGCATGCGGATTAAGGCCCACGGGAGCTATGGTGATGTCGCTGGCGCCGAGCTCCTCAAGCTCCTTTTTTGCCGCCTCAGTCTTGGCAAGCACAGGCATACGGCGGTACAGCCTCAGCGTACCCAGGCCCGAAAGCACATTCATGACCTTGCCCCTGAGCGTCGTATACACGCTGAATGTAGTGCCGACATAAGGCACGAAGCTGATGCCATTCCTGACGCAGTACCTGTAAACGTGAGGAATGAAAAGCTGCTGATCGCTGAAGCAGAGCAGGCCGTCAAGATCACTGTCTATAAGCGATGATCTGATATAGCCATGTACACCGAATCGTGGCAGCGGTATATACCTTATCACCAGCCCCTCGTCAAGCTTCTCCTCTACGTAAGGCTCGCCCTTGCGTACGCCCTTATAGATGATCACTCTGTGGCCCATATCACAAAGCTGCCTGCCCAGGCCGATCTCCTGGCTGTTGTAGAAGCCCTTCTTGCCAAAATCATTCAGCATCGTACAAAGAATTCCAAGT
>JAFRGH010000030.1 GCA_017433945.1 Mogibacterium sp.
AATTCTCCTTGAACCTTGTCCGCATCGTTCTGTCCATGTTGACTATGATCTCATTGAGTTCAGCCATCGCCCTGGTGATATCCGCCTCCTGGGCCGTCATGACTTCGTATCTCTTGCTGACCGATTTGTATTCCTCTATGGCTCCGACATTGACGTCCCCGAGCTCTGCGAGCCTCAGCCTTATCGCTCTGGATTCCCTGTTCCCGGCTGTGATCGCAAAATCAGGATCTTTCATATCGAGAGCCTCGGCATAGGATACCTCAAACTCATCCCAGAGCTTATCCTTTTGCGTATCGAAGAGAGTCTCGTTCCTGGCCGTCTTTACCTCGAGCTTGTATCTGCTGTCACGCATCTGTTCGAGGGATTCACGTCCCGTCTTTTGCTCCTGATGAAGCTCCTCGCTTCCCTTTCGATTTGCTTCTCTCTCGGCAGCCAGCTCCTCAATGCGCTTTTCGAGCCGCTCCTTGTTTTCACGGAGCGTTTTTTCCCTGTCGCTCGAATCCGCGCCGCTCTCTGTCAGCTTCTGCCTGGTTTCGATCAGCTCCGCCGCAGACTCGTTATTATCCTCAATAGCCGCCTCGAGCTCAGTGACCCTGTCCCTGACCCTCTCGATCATCTCGTTGCGGGCCAGCACTCTGGATTCATTCTCACCTATCCTGACCCTGAGAGCAACGATTTTTTCGTTGTCCTCCTCTATCACAGGTTTGAGTGATTCAGCTTCATCCATCAGGCGCTCCGCCGTCTCTTCGGCCTCTTTGTATTCTTTTTCAGCAGCCTCGATCCTGCTGCGGTAATCATCTATCATCCTGTCAGCACGCTCAATATCGCCTGCTATGATACCGATCTCGTTTTTGTACCTTTCGGCTGCTCCTATATCATTGTTTACAGCTTCTTCAGCATGATCCCTGTCCGTCCTCAGGACGTTGCAGGCAACCTCGAGCTCTGTCAGTCTGCTGCGAAGATCTTCAAGCTCATCCTGCAGGGAGTCCTGCTTCGCAAGCTCAGCCTTTTTCCTTTGCGCCAGCTCTTCACTCTCACGCGCGTAGCCGTCTATCGTTTCCGTGAGCGAAGAAATTTCTTTTTTGCGGTCGAGCAGGTTCGCGGTCCTGTTGGCAAATCTGCCGCCGGTAATAGCTCCGAACGCATTGACCACCTCGCCCTCGAGCGTGACTATCCTGAATCCGCCTGTCTCCATCTTTGACATGCTTATGGCGTCTTCCATCGTCTCGGCTATTATGACCCTGCAGAGCAGATAGTCGACGATATCACGGTATCTGTCGTCACAGTCAACCATGTCTGATGCAATACCTCTGAAACCTGCAGCGCCTCTGACCCTGCCGTTCAGATTGATCCTGTCCGGCCTTATGGATTCGACCGGCAAAAACGTGGCGCGCCCTGCTCTGGCGGATTTGAGCCAGTTGATGGCAGCTCTTGCGGCGTCATCATCGTCGCATACTATGTGCTGCAGAGCGCCTCCGAGAGCTGTCTCAACAGCAGTCTCAAGGCCGTCAGGAACTCTGATTATATCCGAAACGGTGCCTGTGATGCCGCGCATGGATCTTGACATCAGCATCCTGACCGTGTTGTTATAGCCCTCATAGTTGGCTTCCATCTCTTCGGTGGTGCTTCTCCTCGCTATCGCTCTGTTTGAGAGCACCGAGAGCTCTTCCGTCTTGTCGATGATCTCTTTTATGCTGTCCTCGACAGATAAAAGCTTATCGTTTATTGCTTTTACCTTGTTTTTTTCTCCTTCGAGCTCAGCCTCGCGTTCTTCTATCTCGCGGTTCAGCCTGTCGAGATTGGCCCTGTTCTCTGTGCCGGCGCTGTCCTGCCCCTCGAACTCCTCTGTGAGAGACTCACGCCTGTCGTCGAGCGTCTGCTTGTAATTGCTGAGAGTGTTTATCTCAGCCTTTCTGGAGACATTCTGATTGTTTATCTGTATCATGCGGTCCCTGAGATTCTCGATCTCGGTTCCGATTTTTGAAGATCTGCTGCTGTGTTCTTCTGATGTTTTAATTGCAGCGTCAAGCTCAGAGCGTATGCCCTCCATCTCCGAATTGAGCGCCCTGTCATTCTCTTCAAGCCTTTCAAGCTCTGCGGATTCCTGCTCCAGCTTCTCCTGCGCGGCAGCGGTCCCGGACGCAAGCCTTTCAAGCTCGCGCTCTATATTGGCAAGCTTTTCCATATTGAGCCTGCCTCCGCTGCTTATGGTATTGAGCTCGTCGACTGCTGCAAGCAGCTCCGCATTAGCCTCGCTGTATTCCTCGCTCAGAGCCTCTTCGGCATCTCTGTTCTGCTGCAGCTCCCCGTCGATCTGCTCGACCCTGGCAGCTGCCTTGTCCAGTTCCTGCTGCAGTGACTCGAGCTCTTCTCTGCCTTCTGTCACGCTTCTTTCAAGGCTTGACAGATTGTGCAGTATGATATTGATGCTGAGCGTCCTGTATTTATCTCTGAGCTCGAGGTATTCACCGGCTTTTTCGGAATCCTCCCTGAGCCCGTCTATCCGCCCTTCGATCTCGGAAATGATATCTCTCACTCTGTCGAGGTCTATCGCAGCCGCCTTGAGCTTGCTTTCGGCTTCGCTCTTGCGGCTCTTATAGAGCACGACGCCTGCCGCTTCCTCGAATATCTGGCGGCGATTCTCGGGTCTCGTACTGACTATATCCGCGATCTTGCCCTGACCGATGATCGAATAACCCTCAACACCTATACCTGTATCCATGAAAAGCTCACGGATATCCCTGAGCCTGCACTGGTTGCCGTTTATCAGGTATTCGCTTTCGCCGGATCTGAACATCCTCCTGGTAACGGCGACCTCGCTGTATTCAAGAGGCAGTATCCCGCTGCTGTTGTCGATCACAAGCGTGACCTCCGCCATACCCTTAGGTCTTCGCGTGGCGGTCCCTGCAAAGATGACATCCTGCATCTTGGAGCCTCTCAGCTGGCGCGAGCTCTGCTCTCCCAGCACCCATCTGAGAGCATCCGAAATATTGCTCTTGCCGCTGCCGTTAGGCCCGATGATGCATGTAACTCCGTCATTCAGTTCTATGCTGACAGGATCCGCAAATGACTTGAAACCCTGCATCTCTATGCGTTTAAAGTACAATTCGTGTATACTCCCCTGATTATCTGTCCTTTGTAAGGGCATCCTCTGCCGCTGCCTGCTCGGCTTTTGCCTTGCTGCGCCCTCTGCCGCTGCCTATGACCCTGTCATTCACTCTCAGTTCGACAGTAAATGTTTTATTGTGATCCGGTCCTTCTTCGTCTACTATTATGTATTTGATCCTTGCTCTGTGATCGGCTTCCTGGAGCTTTTCCTGCAGTCTGGTCTTGAAATCCTTGTCGAGCTTGCCCTTTACTGCAAGATCTATCTTCCCGCCAAGCATTTCAAGAATAACTTTTTTGCCGGCATCAAAGCCTCCGTCCAGGATTATCGCGCCCATAAGCGCCTCAAAAGCATCCGCCAGGATAGAATCCTTGTCGCGTCCTCCGCTCGAATTCTCGCCTTTGCCGAGCAGTATGTAATCACCAAGCCCCATATTTCTCGCTGCCTCTGCGAGCGACTCCTCGCATACGACATCAGCGCGGTTCCTGGAGAGCACGCCCTCGTGGGCCTTGCCCATTATCTCGAACAGCCTTGCTCCGACCACCGCGTCAACATAGGCATCGCCTATAAACTCGAGCCTTTCGTTGTTGCACTCATAGCCGAGCCTGTGCTCCGACGCGTAGGAGCTGTGAGTCAGGGCCGTAGTCAGCAGATCCCTGTCCCTGAACTCATAGTCTATGGTTTCGAGCAGCTTATTTATCTCCTTCATCTTCGCTGTTCTCCTTTTTGCCGGCTAAGCCGTCATTATGTCTGACAGCCTCGGCTATCATTCCCGTTACATCGTTTTTGACATACGGAACAGCCTTATGGATGGCATAATAAACCTCTGTCTCCTGTGAATTGCCATGCATCTTGAGTACAGCGCCCTTTAATCCGAGTATAGGGGCTCCGCCGACATCCGAATAATCGAAGACATTGCGGATCTCCTTGATCTTGCTGTACGCGAGCATGGCGCCTGCCTTGGCGATCACGCCCTCTGTCAGTTTTTTCTTGAACTGTCCCATGATCGCAAGCGACATGCCTTCGCTGCTCTTAAGAAATATATTGCCGGAGAATCCGTCAGTGACTACCACGTCGCAGCCGCCGAACACAACATCACGTCCCTCGATATTTCCGTTAAAATTGATGTCTGCCTCGCTGAGCATTCTGAAAGCCTCCTTGTGGAGCTCGTCACCCTTGCCGTCTTCGGCTCCGATGTTGAGGAGCTTTACCGAAGGTGATTCTATGCCCTTGATGGCTCTCACAAAAATACTGCCCATTATCCCGTTCTGGTAAACGTACTCAGGCTTGGCCTCTACATTGGCTCCGCAGTCGAGGAGCAGTGTGCTGCCGCCCTCATCAAGAGCCGGGAACCATGCTGCGATCGCAGGCCTTCTGATGCCCTTCAGTCTCCCGAGCACGACCAGACCGGCAGAGAGCAGCGCGCCCGTGCTTCCGCCTGAGATCAGCACATCTCCCTCGCCGTTCTTGATCATATTCATTCCCTTGACTATGGTGGAGTCCTTTTTTCTGCGTACTGCCATCGCCGGAGTCTCATCATTGCTGATAACTTCGGTCGCGTTGACTATCTCGATATTATTTCCCTTCCATCGGCAGGCATCGAGCTGTTCACGTATCCGGTCCTCCGGTCCGAGTATGACTATAGTCTCGTCTATCTCGCCTGCAGCCTTTACAGCACCCTTTACGATCTCCTGCGGAGCGTAATCTCCGCCCATCCCATCAATAAGAATCTTCATATCAGTCCTCTCAGTCTTTCTAAAGTCCCTCTTCTGTCCTTTTAACGTTTTCTCTGTCTCAGCTGCCCGCAGGCCGCATCTATATCGCTGCCGAGCGTACGTCTTACCGTTACAGCGATCCCGTTATCCTCGAGCACTTTTTTGAAAGCTCTGACGCTTTCGCCCGTTGCTGTCCTGTAATCTCTGCCGTCCACCTCGTTTAAAGGTATGAGATTGACATGTGTCAGCCAGCCTTTCAGCCTTCCTGACAGTTCCTCAGCATTTATCCTGCTGTCATTCACCCCGTTTATCAGAGCGTATTCGAAGCTTATCCTTCTGTGAGTCTTCTCTGTATACTCTCTGCAGGCCCTCATAAGCTCGTCGTAGGCATAAGCCTTCGCGACCGGCATAGTCCTGCGCCGTATCTCATCATTAGGAGCATGCAGAGATACCGCGAGATTCACCTGAGGAAAATCCTCTGCGAAACGTCCTATGACCGGTATTATGCCGCAGGTCGAGACGGTTATATTTCGAAGGCTGAGATTGACTCCTTTCGGAGAATTGATCAGCCTCAGGAAGCCCGACACCTCTTCATAATTGTCAAAAGGCTCGCCCATTCCCATGATCACCACGTGATTGATGCTTTCACCCGTATGATTTCTCATGGCCAGGACCTCGCCCAGCATCTCTCCGGCAGTCAGATCCCTCTCCTTGCCCTCTATTGTGGACGCGCAGAAGCTGCAGCCCATCCGGCATCCCACCTGCGATGATATGCAGATGGAATTGCCGTAGCTGTATTTCATGAAAACCGATTCGACCCTTGCTCCGTCAGCAAACTCAAAGAGGCATTTGACGGTGCCGTCGGCAGATCTCTGTTCGGACACTACCGACGGCTGACCGATATACCATTCTTCCCTGAGCTTTGCTCTCAGAGCTGCCGGCAGATTGCTCATCTCATCGAACGAGGTAACGCCCTTTGCCAGCCAGCCGAAGATCTGACCCGCTCTGAATTTCTTCTCACCGAGTTCTGAGACCAGCTCTTCGAGTCCGCCTGTCCCGCCTCCCGGTCCGAGATCAAGAATATTTTTCATATTGAACTGTTTCCTGCAGCTATACGCGCTCTACTGCTATGCCTGTCTTGTGGCCGTTGATATCGAACTCAGCAAGACCGTCCTTATAGATCACATCGCGTGCGATGGTCTCGTCTCTGATGAAATCCTTTGAGTTTTCAACAGCAGCTTTGATCTCATCGTCAGCGCAGAGATATATCCTGATCTCATCCATCATCTCAAAGTCTGCCTGTTTACGCAGCTGCTGTATCTTGGAGATGACCTCTCTGACATAACCCTGCTCGATCAGCTCCGGAGTCAGTGTCGTATCGAGAATGACGAATACGTTGTTGTCCATGCCGACAACAAAGCCCTCTTTTGAAGAGATCCTGACATCGAGCAGCTCTTCGCTGATCTCATAGGTTTCTCCGCCGATCTCCATCTGAACAGGGCCGCCGGCGAGCTTCGCGATCATTTCCTTGGCGTCAGCCTGAGCGAGCATAGCTCCGAAAGCCTTGACGTTCTTGCCGAGCACCGGACCTGCGGCTCTGAAATTAGGCTTTACCTGGAAATTCATATATGTATCGAGATCGTCCTCGAATTCGACCTCTCTGACATTGAGCTCCTCAGTGATGAGTCCTGTCAGGTCGCTGATGACCTCTTTATATCTTCCGTCTACGATGACCTTGGAGAGCGGCTGTCTTACCTTGAGCTTCTCCTGCTCTCTGGTGCTGCGGCCGAGGTTGACCAGGGTCTTGACGAGGTCCATTCTCTCCTCGACCTTCTCATCGATAAGATCTTCCCTTGCCTCAGGATAGTATGCTGTATGAACAGTAGCTTCACCAGTCAGCTTGGTATAGATCTCGTCAGAGATGAACGGAGCGACAGGAGCCATCATCCTGGCAACGCCTGTAAGCACCTCATAGGTAGTAGCATAGGCTGCCTGCTTGTCTTTTGTCATGCCCTCAGCGAAGAATCTCCTCCTGGCTCTTCTGATGTACCAGTTCGAAAGATCGCTGTCGATGAATTCTCCGATAGCTCTGACTGTATTCATATGATCATAAACGTCCATATATTCTGTAGTCGTCCTGATCAGTTTGTTATATTTGGAAATGATCCATCTGTCGAGCTCAGGTCTCTCTTCATATGGGACATCGAGCCCGCCGGCCTCGACATTGTCTATATTCGCATAGAGACAGAAGAAATTATAGGTGTTCCTGAGTGTGCTGAATACCTTCTTTACGACTTCCTTGACGCCCTCTTCATCGAATTTGGTCGGCGTCCATGCAGGTGAACCGTATACGAGGTACCATCTTACCGCGTCTGCGCCGTATTTATCCATCATCTCGAACGGGTTGACGGTGTTGCCGACGTGCTTGGACATCTTCTTGCCGTTCTTGTCGAGTATCAGGTCATTTACGAGTACGTTTCTGTAAGGAGCGCAGCCCTTTACGATGGTCGATATAGCCATCAGAGAGTAGAACCAGCCTCTTGTCTGATCTATGCCCTCGCAGATGAAATCAGCCGGGAAAAGCTCCTCGTCAAATCTCTCGGCGTTCTCAAACGGATAATGCCACTGCGCGAAAGGCATAGCTCCCGAATCGAACCAGCAGTCCATTACCTCAGGAACTCTGTGCATGCTCCTGCCGCACTCAGGGCATTTGATCGTCAGCTCGTCAACATATGGTCTGTGGAGCTCGATAGTCTCGTCTATATCCTGCTCAACGTCAGCAACGAGCTGAGCTCTTGAACCTACGCAGTGCAGATGACCGCACTCGCATTTCCACACAGGAATAGGCGTGCCCCAGTATCTCGATCTCGAGATAGCCCAGTCCTTGACCTCTTCGAGCCAGTTTCCGAATCTCTTCTCGCCTACATACGGCGGATACCAGTTGACCGAATTATTGTTCGCGACAAGCTGATCTCTCAGCTTGGTCATCTCGATGTACCACGAAGGATTAGCGTAATATACGAGCGGGCTGTCGCATCTCCAGCAGTGCGGATACGCGTGCTCGAGCTTTTGCTTTGCGTAGATCTTGTCGTCCTGAGCGAGATACTTGATGATATCCACGTCCAGGCCGTCCTCCATTACGAATCTGCCGGCCCATGGAGTCTCTGTATAGCAGCCCCTCTCGTCAACAGGCTGCAGTACGGCGAGATTGTACTTGCGTCCGCAGTTATAGTCGTCCTCACCGAATGCAGGAGCGGTATGTACGATTCCGGTACCATCCTCCGTGCTGACATAATCCATGCATGTGACGATAAATGCGTTCTTGCCCTTTTCCGGCACACAGAACGGCTCGATCTGCTCATAGGTCCAGTATTCCATATCTGAGCCCTTGACCCTTTCGACAACCTCAAATTCATCCTTGCCGAATGTCTTCTCTGCGAGAGCCTCAGCGACCCAGAGCAGATTGCCTTCGTTTTCGCCTGATTTCATAAGGCACTTGACGTAATCCACATCAGGTCCGACTGTCAGTGCGATATTGGACGCGAGGGTCCACGGCGTTGTTGTCCACGCGAGGAAATATTCGTTGTCGTGATCCACGCCCGTACGTCTGAATTTGCAGGTAAGCGTGTTTACCTTGATGTCCTTGTAGCCCTGAGCGACCTCGTGCGAGGAAAGACCTGTTCCGCACCTCGGGCAGTAAGGGAGGATCTTGTAGCCCTCATAGACAAGGCCCTTATCAAAGGCGTTCTTGATGATCCACCAGCCGGTCTCGATGTAATCGTTCTTGAATGTGATATAAGGATCATCCATGTCGGCAAGGTAAGCCATCTTGTCAGACATATCCGTCCACATCTGGGTGTACTTGAATACGGATTCACGGCATTTTTCGTTGAACTCCTTGATACCGTATCTCTCGATGTCCTGCTTGCCGTCGAATCCGAGCTGCGTCTCGACCTCGATCTCTACAGGAAGACCGTGCGTATCCCAGCCGCCCTTTCTCTTGACCTGGAAACCTTTCATGGTCTTGTATCTGTTGATGGAGTCCTTGAGTGTCCTTGCCATCATGTGGTGGATGCCCGGTTTGCCGTTGGCAGTCGGAGGTCCCTCATAGAATACGAACGAAGGCGCTCCCTCTCTCTCCTTGACGCAGAGATCGAGGAGGTCTATGTCCGCCCAGTGCTTTACCTGTTCGCCCTGAAACTCTGCAACGGGCTTGTCAGATAGATTTTCAAACATTGCTACTCTCCCTACTTTAAATATTTATATTTGCTGTGTCGTTTGACGCTTTAACAACATAGTTTTTTTGCACGCAAAAAGCCTCTTCGACATATCGATGTATTTTACCATAAGAGCAAGCCTTTTGCACATTTTTTTATTGAAAACGAGCTCTCACTTTCAGGCATCCCCCATATTGACGCTTAATTGAGCAGAGTATAAAATTACTGTATTCAAAGGAAAGAGGTGTATGATGCGTCTGGATAAGTTCCTCGCGGATATGGGATGCGGCACGCGTTCCGAGCTTAAAAAGGAAATACGCAAAGGAAATGTGACAGTCAGCGGTCGTACGGTGAACGATCCCGGCACACAGGTATCAGCTGCGGACAGTGTTATGTACAAAGGCAGTCCGGTCGGATATGAGGATTTCGTTTACTATATGCTCAATAAGCCTGCCGGTGTCATCAGCGCGAGCGAAGACAGGCGTGAAGCTACGGTAGTAGATCTGATCACGGAGCAGAAGCGCCGCGACCTCTTCCCTGTCGGCCGCCTCGACCGCGATACCGAAGGGCTCCTGATAATAACGAACGATGGTGAAATGGCTCACAGACTGCTCTCACCCAGGCATCATGTTGACAAGCTTTACAGAGCCGTCGTCGCCGGATCGGTGACCGAAGCAGACATTCAGGCATTTGCGGACGGCCTCGTCCTCCCTGATGGTCTCGAATGCCTCCCGGCGGAGCTCAGGGTCCTGTCTGCCGCTTCAGAGATCGAAGTCGTTATACGCGAGGGTAAATTCCATCAGATAAAGAGAATGTTCAAAGCCATAGGAAAAGATGTCCTGTATCTCGAGCGGCTCTCGATGGGACCGCTCAGGCTCGACCCTGAGCTTGCAAGAGGAGAATACCGAAGGCTCACAGATGAAGAGGTCCGTCTTTTGAAGGATATCTGAATAGAGATATGGCAGAGAGATATGGTGATGTAAAGTTTAATTTACATCGCGAAGCAGACGTAAAGTTTTCTTTACATTAAGGAGGTGCAGCTATGCCACTTATACTCCTTGGACTGATACTGATTCTCGGTATCATAATATATTCGATAATAAGATACATGAACAGCGAAGACGATGATCCCCGCTCCGTTCGCGAGCGTTATCCGCACGCCTTTCCTCCAAAAAAAGACATATTCAAAGGTGCTGACAGATGGGCTGACAGAGGGCCTGATGAAGAGAGCGATATCAAGCACACTGAGGACGGCAATATTATCTTTCCTACCGACAATCTCGAGAACGAAAAGCATAAACGCAACATACATTAGATGACCGTCAGCTGACCGCCAGCTGAGCGGCGTTATTTCAGCTGCTGTTTCCTTTTGCTTCTTCGCTTTTTCTTACCGGCACTTGCTTTGAATTCTGACAAAAACGCCTCATCGTACGCAAGACGAATCCCTTTATGGATAAGCTCGATCTCAAAACGATCTGAGCATAAAGGCTCTCCGTCGATATTCGCGTTGACCGGGCATGGGCTTGATATAAGCGCTTTGTCAGCTTTTATCACCGTGACCGCCGGATGATCGAGATGTCCGGCATTTTTCATGGATAAGATCACCTTCGCCATTTGAGGACGGCTCAGCTTATCCACTATGAAGACCTCCATAATTCCGTCATCCGGGCTGCTGTCCGGAGAGACCCTGTATCCGCCGCCATAAAACTGACAGTTCGCCACTATGGCGCTCGTAAGCTTCTTTTCCGTGATCCTCCCTCCGCAGTCTATTTTCAGAGCACGCCCTTCCTTGTATGACAGGAAATGATCGACGACCCCCGCATGAAATCTGAGCGGCCTGGGAATAAAGCGGTTATGGATAAAATGCTCATCATTTGCTATATCCGCATCGATGCCGAAGCATGCGACATTGATGCAGCAGCGGTCATTGATCCGCACTATATCCATATCATGAATGCCTGAGCTGTATGTCCGGCTGATAGTACGCGCAAAATCATTTCCGGTCCCGTATGGAATGAACGAGAGTATGTTTCCCGTCCCCATAATGCTGTTGACCAGATGATTGATGGACCCGTCTCCCCCGACAGCTGTGAGAATATACTCCGTGTCCCTGTAATCATCTTTTATCCCGGCTGCATCCTCCGGCGTCTCATTTACCCTGATCTCATAATCACGTCCGCATCTGTCAGACGCGTCTCTTATCCTGCTTATCAAATCATCAGTCTTGTTTCTGAGCTGAAATCTGTTGACGATATAGATATATTTCATGCCGTCCCCCTGTTATCATGTCCCGTTGGAATAGCTCACCTGTTATGATCTCAACCCGCTGCTTCCTAGATATCCGCCGTCCAGATCGACCGTAATGGATCCGGTACCACCGGGAAATACACTGCACATCCACAGATGCAGACTGACCAGGCAAGTAATAGATCAGTCTGTCTGTCTCCAGTTTCATATTGTTCATATCAGCCCAGTCAAAGCAATTCGAATATGCTCTTAGTCCTTCCCATCTTTTTTTCGGATGGAGGCAGTTCTTTTGCGAAGCCTGCGCCGTCTATCTGATACGCCTTTATGCCGCCGTTCACTGCTCCGGACAGAACCTCCTGATCAGCCTGTCTGCAGAATTCGACAAGAGACCCGTCTTTTATAAGGCCGTTTCCCGGGCTCATATATGTTCCGTGTTCCTCATCGTATCTGATGTCCCAGGTCTTAAGCGTATCCGGGTCAACATAGATATCGATCAATCTACCGTGAAAGCTGATATCAAACCAGTCAGTTCCGAA
>JAFRGH010000031.1 GCA_017433945.1 Mogibacterium sp.
ATGCTCATTTTTCCTGTACTATAAAAGGCTTGCTGAACAATCTTCACGCAAGCCTTTTTTATCTTTTCTATGATCGCCAGGTCCACAGCTGACATTTCATTTCTTCGCTTGTTCCTTTAATTCGATAATATGATAAAGATCGAATTATTTCAGGTGCTCTGCCACTACGATGGTGAATCCTGTAGGTGAAATAAACATTGTTGATCTTGAGGTGCCTGTGTTTCTTGCTTCCGGCTCAGAGGTTGTAAAGCCGCGCGCTGTCAGCAGCTCGTATGCTTCATCAAAATTATCCACGTTCATTCGGATCGAAGTCATATCCTTAGGAACATTCACCTCAGTAACGTCAACATGGAATCCGTTGGCATCCTGCATACGGTTTGATGAGAAATCTCCGCCTTCTTTGTTGTGCTTTTTCTCAAATCCGAGTTCTTCAAAAAGCGATATGATGCTCTCTGCATCCCTGGACAGGATCAGTGGATTGAATGTTGTGATCTTCATAATATACCCTCTCTTTATATGTATCAGTCGTTATCAATCGTGTGCTGCGATACCGCAAAAATGGTTCCTGCCGGGGATACCATGATGTTGAATCTTGAGGAACCGGTATCGATCGTATCCTTTGCGACCTCGTGTCTTGCCTTATGGAATCCGCGCGATTCAAGGAACTCTATCGCTTCCTCCAGATTATCCACGTTCATGCGGATCATGTTCCATTCACCGGTGCCCTGCGAAACATCAACGTGAAAGCCGTTCGCATCCTTCATTCTGATTTCTGTAGCATTATTAACACTGATTCCCTCTTTGGAGTGGCGCTTTTCAAATCCCAGCTCCTCAAACAGCTTAACGACAGGTTCTGCATCTTTTGTGACGATCAACGGATTAAAGCTCGTAATTTTCATGTTCTTCTCCTTATCTTTTACTTATCTGATCTGTGATCTAAGCCCGCTGTCCTTTTATTCATAATTCTACGCCTCATGCACGTTCTTGGCAAGCCGCAAGCACGATGCTGTTTATTAATATTAACTAACTATTCTGCAGTCATCCTTGCCGCTGGTTTTGCCAAAGTGTATAATCATATTAATCGATTCAAACTGATGACTTTTTTTCGAGGTTTTTTTATGCGCAGAAATAATTATAAGACTGTACGTACAGTTCTGGTATGCACGCTTCTGATATGCATGCTGATGTTTTCGCTCTGTCTTCTCGCTGCCTGCGGCGCAAAGCAGGGTGACGGCACTCAGGCTGTGAGTTCTACCCAGGATGATGAACACGGTACTCCGGTGCTGGAGGATTGCACGCTGGTGCACAACGATGATTCCGGCGGCATCCTGTTCGATATAGATGTAGAGAAATTCCATGATCTGGGAATATCATTCGGTGACAGTCTCGATGTCGTCTTTTCCAATGGGTATACCTACAAGGATCTGCCGTACTATAACGGATACTATTCGGATCTGGGCGACCCCCTCTTAGTTACCTATCCGGGAAATCCGAATCCGCAGCTCAAGATCAATTACGGCGACGATCCGTGGATACAGGCAGGATTATCGGATGATGACACTGCTACGATCTATATCGCGGAGAAGGGTGCATACCTTGATATCCAGGAAACAATGGCTATTGAGTACACCAACGAACGAAGCGACTATTCGTCTGATGAGGTATTCGCGAATTTTCGCAGTATCAGCTGCAGCGGCATCCGTCCGGACACGATCTGGAGAGGCACCTCGCCATGTGACAACAGATTCAATCGTGCAGCTGTGACAGACAAGCTGATTAAAAAAACAGGGATAAAATATATTATGGATCTTGCCGATGATTCCGAAGAGATCGAAGAGTTCATCAAAGCGGATGATTTTGATTCGCCGTATTTCCTCTCTCTGTATGAATCCGGCAAGGTGATGCAGCTTGACCTGGATCATAACTACATGTCAGAGGAATATTCCGAAAAGCTTGCGGACGGTTTGGCTGCCATGTCAGAGGAAGACGGCCCGTATTACATCCACTGCCTCGAGGGAAAAGGCCGGACAGGCTTTGTCTGCGCCCTCATCGAGGCTCTCGCGGGGGCAGATTACGAGGAGATCGTAAATGACTTCATGATCACCTACGATAATTATTACGGCATCACCAAAGATTCGGACAGCAAGCGTTATGAACTGATAAAAACGAAAAAGATCGACGAGATGCTGTCATATATCGCCGGCTGCGACACGGATGAGCTGCCGCAGGCAGACCTTTCAGCCGGAGCGCGCAAATATCTGCAGGACGCCGGCATGAGCGACGCAGAAATCAATGCATTTCTCGACAGGATCAGCGACTGATCATCAAAATCGGGCTGCCGCATTTATTCAAAATGCGACAGCCCTCCTGTTTATCTTACCCCCATTGACTCCCATTGACTCACGAATCGTCTCTCGCTGACTTATTTTCCGGTTTCGACTTCCTTGATGTCTTCCTGTGAGGTTTCCTTCAATGAATATGTGTCAAATGCCGGGTCGTTCGGCAGTCGTATTTCGATGCCGTCAAGCCTCAGGAGGGACACTTTCCCGGATTTCACGTTCAGGTCAAAAACGTGTCCGCCCAGGCTTCTGTCCTCCGATATAAAATGCAGATGCCATCCCGGCGCGTTGATGCCGTCCATATAGTCAGGATAGTAGACTCCGACGATCGTTCCGGGGATATCTTTAAAGACGAAGGCTTTTTGTGTTTCGCTCAGCATATCCTTGAGAGTTACATGGTGCGAGCGGTACGGAGCTTCCGAGCGCGCGTCTATGCAGGCGAATTCTCCGTCGATGCGGCATACGTGCATGCTGTTCAGGCTGAACGCTTCATCGATCTGCAATGTGAGAAACTGCTTTACAGCAGCCATGTCCGCCAGCTCGCCGACGTCGATCTGCCGGATCTCGCCGACTTTCATTTCAGCGACTGCGCTGAACGGTACGCCTATCTCGTCAGGCGCTTTGACAACTGTGCCATCATCTGTCGCGCGATAGCATTCTCCATCCAGCATGATCATTTCGCCGTTGACATCCTCAAATGTCCCGAGGCCGATATTGCCGTTCTGCCGCAGCTCGCCTGCCTTAATAACACCTCGCGAATAGCCCTGCATCAGAGCCTGCAGCGTCGAAACCTGATACATCTTGTTTATCATAGTCCTTCCCTTTCATATATAAACTGCATTTCTATCTTTTATACAGATAATATCATACAACAATGAGAATGAACAAAATACTATTATCTTAGTGCATAATAATACAATGGCCCCTCGAATTTACCGGTGCGACAGGCTGCTCACGAGTCAAAAAGAACCGTCACTATTGACTCAATAGTGACTAATCAGTCGAACAGGCTGATCTGCGTCATTTTGCGGAGCTTGCCGGCGGCCGGGATGTTTGGCGTACGGTAGTCCTCTTTTTGTTTTATGTGAAATTCCTTTACTCTGCCGAAGCTCGCGGCGGCCGCGCCCTTTGTCAGGCGGAGCACCTGCACGCCCTGCGTAGACTTGGTGGTCTTGAGCGGGATCTTTTCGCTGCTGAATACGAGGAGCTTGCCGCTTGTGCCCTTCATCGCGAAATCCTCCTCCTCGTCAATGACGTAGACCTTGAGCGGATCCGCCACGCCGCCGTAGGCGTTGAGCAACTTCTTCCTGTTCTGCTTGGTCTCATATGCGGAGAGCGGGAATTTGGCGACCTTGCCGTTGGCGAAGCCTATGAGCACGTATTTGCCGGCATCCGATGTGCATACGTGAAGTATGCCCTCTCCTTCTTCGAATTCGCATAGGTTGTAGATATAATCCGCTATATCCGATGGCTTGGAATCCTTGAGATCGGACAGATTGACCTTGTACACGGCCTGCCTGTCTGAGAATACTATGAGCTCCTTCGAGTTCATGCTTTCAAATACGGATATTACCTCGTCGCCCTCCTTGAACTTGATCTCAGGATCGGCCTTTAGAGAGGTAAGCGCGAGCTTTTTGACATACCCCTCCTTTGTGACGTAGACCTTGACCGGATAGTCCGGCTTTTCCTCTACGAAGGTCACTGCCGATTCGTACTCAGTGACGATCTCGGTCCTGCGCGGTATGCCGTATTTCTTTTGCACCTCTTTGAGCTGAGCAACTATGAGCTTGTCGATCTCCTTTTCGGAGCCGAGCTTGTTCTCTATGTCCGCTATCTCATCTCTGAGCTGTTCGATATTCTTCGTCTTGTTCAGGATGTAATCCTTGTTGAGATTCCTCAGCTTGATCTCCGCGACGAACTCGGCCTGCTCCTCAGTGATCTCAAAGCCTTTCATGAGGTTAGGCACGACGTCAGCGTCGTTTTCCGTGCCGCGGATGATCCTGATCGCCTTATCTATATCGAGGAGCACCTTCGCAAGACCCTCGAGCAGATGCAGCTCCTTTGATTTCTTCGCGTGATCGAAGCGCAGTTCCCGTACAACGCAGGTCCGCCTCCATGCGATCCACTCATCCAGGATTTCCGCAACGCCTATGGTCTTAGGTCTGCCGTTTATCAGCACGGTCATATTGCACGAAAATGAATCCTGCAGCTTGGTCATCCTGAATAGCTTGAGCATCAGCTTGTCCGGATCCACGCCGCGCTTGTAGTCGATGGCGATCCTGAAGCCGTGCAGTCCGATCTCGTTCCTTACGTCAGTGATCTCATCGACCTTTTTGGACTTGATCAGCGAAATGATGCCCTCAATGATGGCTTCCGCTGTTGTCGAAAAAGGTATCTCGCTGACCTCGATGATACGGGCTTTTGTATCGACTGTATATTTTGACCGCAGCACAACAGAGCCCCTGCCGGTCCTGTATATTTCAGCCATCTCACCTTGGTCCAGCAAAAGCTGGCTGCCTGTGGTAAAATCCGGAGCCGGCATGACCTCGGCTATGTCCTTATTCGGATGTCTGATCCGCATTATCGTCGCGTCGCAGAGCTCCGCCAGGTTGAACGACGGGATGCTGGACGCCATTCCTACCGCAATGCCCTCGGTCGGGTTCGCCAGTATATTGGGAAATGTGACCGGCAGCAGCACGGGCTCCTTGCGCGTCGAGTCGTAGTTGTCGACAAAGTCGACGGTGTCTTTTTTGATCGACCTGAAAAATTCAGCCGCTACCGGCATCAGCTTCATCTCGGTGTAACGGCTCGCGGCGTAGGCCGTATCTCTGCTGTAGTGCTTGCCGAAATTGCCCTTGCCGTCTATGACCGGCGTGAGAAATGTCTCATTGTGCTGCGTCATTCTCACGGCTGTCTCGTAGTTTGCCTGGTCGCCGTGAGGATTCAGAAGCATCGTCCTCGCCGCGACATTGGCGGATTTGGTCCTGCCGCCGCTCAAAAGCCCCATCTCATACATCGTATAGAGTATCTTCCTGTGGGACGGCTTGAGACCGTCGATCTCCGGGAGGGCTCTGGATACGATTACCGACATGGCATACGGCATAAAATTGCTCCTGAGCACCTCGGGAGCAGTCATATCAAGTATATTTTCTGTGACGGGTATTATTTCTTCCTTCTTCTTTCTCGCCATTTATTAACTCTTCCTGATTCTCTCTTCTTAATTTTTCGCCTGAAGATCGGTTCGCCGGATCAGCTGAGATCGAGCTGCGACATGTCGTAGTCCGCGAAATGATCCTCGATGTACGCCTTGCGCGGCACTACGTCATTTCCCATAAAGAGATCGAACCAGCTCTCCATCTCGGCGGCCTCCGCCGCGTTGATGCGTATCAGCTTGCGCGTACCCGGATTGATGAAGCGCGCCATCATTTCAGGGTCGTTTTCGCCGAGTCCCTTGGATCTCTGTATGGTGATCTTCCTTGGATCCTTGCCGGCAATGAGCTCGTCCCTCTCCTCGTCGCTGAACGCATAAAGTGTTTCAGGCTTTTTGCATGTCCTGTCCGTTATCTCAAAGAGCGGGGTCATCGCGTAATAGAGATAGCCCTTTTCGATCAGCTGCGGGCAGAGCTTGTATATCATCGTCGCAACGAGGCAGACGATGTGGCTTCCGTCCACGTCCATATCCGCCGTGATGATGACCTTGTTGAATTTGAGCCTGCTTTCGTCAAACTGAGGAATGTCCTTTGGCAGCTTCTTGCCTCTGACCTCGACACCGCAGCCTATCACGCGGATGAGGTCCATGATTATGTCCGAGCCGAAGACGCTCTGCAGGGACGCTTTCTGGATATTGAGTATCTTGCCGCGTATAGGCATCAGGGCCTGGAATTCGGGATTGCGTGCCGTCAGCAGGCTGCCCAGCGCGGAATCACCCTCGCATATGAATATCTCTCTCTGCTCGGGATCCTTGCTCCTGCAGTCCACGAATTTCTTCACCTTGTTGGTGACATCGACCTTTTCCATGAGCTTTTTCTTCACGGTTATGCGCTGTGACTCGGACTGCTCGCGGCTGCGCTTGTTGATCAGCACCTGGTCGATGACCTTGTCCGCCTCGGACTTGTGCTCGATGAACCATACGAGCATCTGCGACTTGATGAGGTCGGAGAGGAATTCCTGTATGAACTTGTTGTTTATCGCCTTTTTGGTCTGGTTCTCGTATGAGGTCTGTGTCGAGAACGAGTTCGTCACGAGGATAAGGCTGTCCTGTATGTCGCCGAAGGTTATCTTGGATTCCTTCGCGGTGTATCTGCCTCTTGTCTTGATCTCCTTGTCAAAGGCTGCGACCATGGCCTGCCTGACGGCCTTGTCAGGTGATCCGCCGTGTTCGAGGAAGGACGAATTGTGAAAATATTTGATGGTCTGTATCTTATTGCTGAAGCAGAACGCTATGTCAGCTTTAACTGAATAATCGTCCTTGTCGGCGCGGTCTCTTCCCTTGCCCTCGCCGGAAAAGAGGAAGGGCGCCGTCATTGCGTCCTCGCCCGCGAGCTCCGTAACGTATCCCTGTATGCCTTCCGGATAAATGTATTCGAATTTCTCACCGGATTCCTCGTCGAAGAGTGTGTAGGTGATGCCCGCGTTGACGATGGCCTGCTGCTTCAGTATCTCACGGAACGCCGAGAGCGGTATGTCGACCTCTGTGAATACCTCCGGATCCGGCTTCCAGCGCTGCGTTGTCCCGGTCCTGCGGCTTTTTGTACTCACTTTTTGCAGTTCTCCTACTGCAACGCCTTTTTCATAGTGCATCGAATACTCATAGCCGTCTCTTACGGATGTTACGTTGAACCATTCAGACGCGTACTGAGTCGCCGCCGATCCGAGTCCGTTCAGGCCGAGCGAATAGTCGTAATTGGAATCTGAATATTTGCCGCCGGCATAGAGCTCTTCAAATACGAGCTCGTGATTGTATCTTCCTTCCTTTTCGTTCCAGTCCATAGGAACGCCGCGGCCGTAGTCCTTGACCTGTATCGAGCCGTCCTTGAACCTGATCGTCTCGATCACCCTGCCGTGCCCGGTCTTGGCCTCGTCAGTCGAATTGGAAAGTATCTCAAAAAAACCGTGGATGCAACCCTGTATGTCGTCAGATCCGAATATGACTCCGGGTCTTTTCCTGACACGGTCCGCGCCCTTAAGTGATGTAATGCTTGTATTATCGTAGTTTCTCTTTGCCACGTAGTATTTCTCCTGTTAATTGCTGCCGAATTCCCGGGCGACTTCCCGTTACAGGCTCCCGATACACGGCTGAATATTTTCGAACATTTATTTTATATGACAAACGCCCGCCGCGCAACAGGAATTCACAATCAGGCTGACGCAGGGCGAACAATAAGTAGCCGGTCACGGTTAACAGACGAAAATTACGCTCTAACCGTGACCACGGCAAAAATTTAGGCGTTCCCCTCCGATTCAGTTTGCCGATTACATATCGCCTAAAGAGGTCTATGCCGCGTCTCTGCTGCCACTTAATTGAGTTATTTCACGATTTACAGCCGCATGTAATAATATTTTTTGTATTATTTCACAAAACCGTTGACAAGGTTTGACTGTTGTGTTATCGTATTGACCAACAAACAGGACAATTGAATACCGACAAACCTATGATGGAGAGTGAGTAGGCTGTGATGCTTGCATATGAGCGAGCTGCCGATGGTGAGAGGGCAGCATGCGGAGGCGCGGTTGAATGGACTCCAGAGGGCGACAGGAAAGGGAGACGCTTGCTTTTCCCGAGTATGGAAGACGGAGAGAAAACTTCGTTAACAAATGATGCATATGAGGGTATGCAGTGAGTGGGCAGAGGCGACTCTGTCAAGCCGGGTGGCACCGCAGGACGATTATGCTCCTGTCCCAGCAATTTATTATGTCTGGGACAGGAGTTTTTTGAGTCAACGGGGACGGTTCTTTTTGACTCATTCGACCCCTTTCCGGACTGGAACATTCATTTTCAGATATCTTACACGGGAAAGGAGTAAAGGGACATGAAAAACTATCGCATTTATCTGACAGAGGAAGAGATCCCTACACATTATTACAACCTCAGAGCTGACATGAAGAACAAGCCGGCGCCGCTGCTCAATCCGGGCACATATCAGCCGATGACGAAGGACGAGCTGACGCCTGTATTCTGCGAGGAGCTCGTAGATCAGGAGCTCGACAACGAGACCCGTTTTTTCGAGATTCCGCAGGAGGTACGCGACTATTACAGGATATACCGTCCGTCACCTCTGGTCAGAGCTTACAATCTCGAAAAGAAGCTCGGCACACCGGCAAAGATTTATTTCAAATTCGAGGGTAATAATACATCCGGCAGCCACAAGCTTAATTCCGCTATCGCTCAGGCCTACTACGCGAAGAAGCAGGGGCTCAAGGGCGTTACTACTGAAACAGGAGCCGGACAGTGGGGAACCGCCATGTCAATGGCATGCTCTTACTTTGATCTTGAGTGCGATGTCTATATGGTCAAGGTCTCCTACGAGCAGAAACCTTTCCGTCGCGAGGTCATGAAGACATACGGAGCCAATGTCACAGCTTCGCCGTCAGACACCACACAGGTGGGCCGTCAGCTGCTCGAGAAGTATCCGGGCACGACGGGGAGCCTCGGATGCGCCATTTCGGAAGCGGTAGAGGCCGCAGTCACAAGAGAAGGCTACCGTTATGTACTTGGCAGCGTGCTGAATCAGGTACTGCTGCATCAGAGCGTCATAGGTCTGGAATCTCAAAAAGTCTTTGAAAAAATCGGCGTCAAACCAGATGTGATCATCGGCTGCACCGGAGGCGGATCGAACCTCGGCGGTCTGATCGCTCCGTTCATGGGCG
Source organism: Mogibacterium sp. (assembly GCA_017433945.1). GTDB lineage: Bacteria > Bacillota > Clostridia > Peptostreptococcales > Anaerovoracaceae > Crickella. The sequence goes on from JAFRGH010000031.1 coordinate 9,207, forward strand.
AGAAGCTGCGCGGCGAAGCCGACTATCATTTTATCGGCGTAGAGCCTACATCCTGCCCGAGCTTTACACGCGGCGTGTTCGCTTATGATTTCTGCGACACCGGTCACGTATGCCCTCTCGCAAAAATGTACACTATCGGCAGCGGCTACATCCCTGCTCCGAACCACGCAGGCGGCCTGAGGTTCCACGGTATGAGTCCGATATTGTCGCAGCTTTACGATGACGGTTTGATGGATGTAGTTTCATATAAACAGACTGAGGTATTTGAGGCAGCAGAGCTGTTTGCAAATGCGGAAGGCATACTGCCGGCTCCTGAATCGAGCCATGCGATCCGTGCCGCAGTCGATGAGGCGCTGAAATGCAAGGAATCCGGCGAGGAAAAAGTCATTCTCTTCGGTCTCAGCGGTACCGGCTACTTCGATCTGGTGGCATACGAGCAGTACAACAACGGCACGATGCAGGACTATGTGCCGACAGATGATGAGCTGCAGGCAGCGATCGCTACTATTCCGGAGGTTGAGATATAAAATTGACACGATACCGGATTGCTGCCCAAAATAATTTTTATTTTAGGTTTGGTTAAGGTGAGCAGTGTATCTTATAGCTGTCAGGAGGAAAGATGGCAAATGCTCCTGACAGTTCAAAACACCAAAACTTTTCTTCATAATAAAACTCCAAACCTAATACCTAAAGAAACCAATAACCGGCAGGAGGCCTGCGGATCAGCGCGATCCACAGGCCTCCTGCTATTTTGAGTCAAAAAGAACCGTCCCCTATTGCTTGACTCATTCGTAAATGATCAAAAGCGGAACGTTCCCGCTGATTCATATGCAAGCCCGGTTATTCAGCTGCGGCGCCTGCCCCTCATTCCAATCGCGATGGAGCTAAGCAATGCAGCTGTAGAGAATATGGTTATAACAACATTGGTGATGATGCGGACACTGTCCTCTGTGAGCCTCTTCTTACGCAGCTCTTTCTCCTCTTCAAATGCTGCATGCTCAGGTACCGCCTGCAGTCCGCACTCATAAGTATCGTTTCCGCTCTTACTTAGTTCATGTGTGTCCATAGTCTTATCCATAATTTCCCTCCTTCGCTGCCGTTAACAGACGCCGGGAACTTCAGCTCCTGAGAGCTCCATTGAGGGATTGTTGCCCTCCCCCGACGTTCGAATATGGGACCCGCCGCCTTAGTGACGGGGGATATCCGGTATCTCTTATTTGATAATTATACATCATAATTGAGCGAAAAGATAAATACTATAGATATATAAAACTATGGATATATAAAATTGAGGTCCGGTACTGATCTTTGATCAATCCCGGACCTCAGTTTAATTATTTAATTAATTTTTTATTTAATTTTCTATTTAATTATTTATGAGTTTTGTAATGCTTATTGAAGAAATTCCATTTCATTACCAGTACACCGATGAATCCAGCTGCTACGATTACGTTGATCATGACTCTGCCCCCTTTCCATGACCCGGACAATGCCGGTAAGCGGATGTTCTTTTTCTTCCCATCTACAGTATAAGGCATAAAGTCAATTAAGTAAATTTAAAGAATTTTACAGTAACTTTAAATTGTACTTAAATAAATACATTCTTATAATTGCTTAAAGATTTGCTTAAAGTGTATCAATCCTGATGTATCTAATTTACTGTTTTATCCGCAATTCGGCTGCTGCCCTCTGCGAAATACCAGTGCAGCATCAATGTGGTCAGCTGCCCGTAGCTTGCTATCCCTTCTTCGACACCGTTGGATTTGAGATAGGCGTCATTGATCCTGCTCTGGACTTCAGATGCCTTGTTTTCGTGCTTTGCCCAGAATTCGTCATTTGCTCTGATCTCTGCAAGCGCCGCCTCCGGTATCTGAGCTCTGATTTTTTCGTATAGCTCCGGATCTGCCTGTCTGAGCGATCTGCCGGCATAGATCCACGCAATCAGCCAGCCGCTCCTGTTGAACGAGCGGTCTTCTGAGCCTATGCAGGCGAGCCAGCCTATATAGTTGGCCTCGCCCTCGTTCATGTAGCCCCTGAGATGCGACAGCTCATGGCATGCGGTAAAAGGCTTTTCCATACCTTCCATCTCTCCGTTGACATTGGCCTCGATAGTGAACGGCGAGTATATCCCGCTGACACCCATCATCGAGAATAATCGGGAAAGAAGTGTAATCTTTTTCGGCCTCGGGTAATATCCGCTCAGCTCAGGATATTCATGCCCAAGCTCCTCCATCGCATCCACAGCCGTTTCAGCTATTACACTCCATTCCGGATATGAAAGAAAAATATACTCCCTCCCTAAGCCGGCTGCGTTTTCAGACTTATATTCAGTTCCGGATACAGACTCCGATTTGCTATTCGATTCAGTCTCTGATGCACTTTCAGAATAATCATAGGATTCCGTGTATATAGTTTTAAGCTCACCGGCCGTGTATTCACAGAATTCCGCAAGCTGTTCAACGGTGAAAGAGGCTGAATCATAAACATCCCGTGGAACAAAGGGATCGCTGGGGTAGTTGACTCCGCAGCACGCCTCGTACAGACAAAACAGCAGAGCCGCAAGCAGCATCAGGCGCTTCAAAAAACGGTTCAGGCGGATCCCGGCCTCTCCGATCCGGGACTCCGGCATTCCGCACTTCCTGTCCTCTCCGGATCTGCGCAGTATATCGTACAGGTCATATATAATAATAAACGGCAGGACTATGCACAGTAATTCTGCAACGGAAAAAGGGACTGCGCCGGATAGTCTTCCGAGGCTGCCCTGTAGGAGCGGGTAAACAGAGGCTCTGTACCACTCGCCAAAGCCGCCTGCCGTTGACGCGAAAACGAGCAGCAGCATTGCAGCCGTTACGAGCAGCGCACTTATCAGCATGAGCCAGTCATTTCTTGTTTTCTTAAGCATAATGCATTCCACGAATCCTGATTGGGGTCAACAGCTTTGATCCTTCAGTTTGGCAAAATAACTGTATCGGTTTAAATTATTCTACTAAATCTCTGATCTAATAGCCAGTTTGAGTGAGCTACCGAAGCAGCATGACATGCCTATACCCTATTTTTACATAATAGACATGATTTTTTCCAGATATGTTATGATAGGAGCAAACAGAAGCGCGTGGAGCAAGAGAAGGAGGCGTATGATGACACACGATCAGGAACGGATATGGCTTATAGAAAAGCTCAAAACCATGAATCCGGCATACAGCAGACTGCCGGTCCCTAAGGATGAACAGGGGCAAAAGGATACGCTGCGCATGCTGATGAATGTCTGGATGCCGTTAAAGGAACCGTCACGGGAGTTTCTTGAAGTTCAGGATTCGTATCTGCGCAGAGAAAGCATTATTAAAGGAATAGTGGATGAGAAGACTCTGGCGCCATGTGAAAAGGACAGCAGGCTGTATCTGTGGCAGGGCGACATCACGAGGCTTAAAGCCGACGCGATTACAAACGCGGCAAACTCGGCAATGCTGGGATGCTTTCAGCCGCTGCATTCATGCATAGATAATTTTATTCACAGCGCTGCAGGCATCGAACTGAGATGGCGCTGCAAGCAGATAATGGATGAACAGGGCTGCGATGAGCCGACCGGGCAGGCCAAGATCACGCCGGGCTACTGCCTGCCTGCAAAGCATGTCCTGCATACTGTTGGCCCGATTGTCCCGTACGGCGATCTGCAGGACGAACATCGCCGTTTGCTCCGTTCAAGCTATCTGTCATGCCTCGAGCTTGCCGCGGAGAACGGCCTTACCAGCATAGCATTCTGCTGCATATCTACAGGTGTATTCATGTTCCCGGCGAAAGAGGCTGCGGAAATAGCTGTCGCGACTGTCAGGGAGTATCTCGATTCGAACCCGGACGGCAGCGTGCGAAAGGTGATTTTCGATGTCTTCTCGGACAGAGACAAAGCTATATACGACAGACTCTTACACTGAAATCAGAAATCAGCGGGCCTGACAAAACAGTCAATGCAGAGGCTGGCGAGCAGCCCCTCGCACAAAAAAACTCCGGCCATACTGACCGGAGCTTTCTTTTTGCCATTTCTTGCCATTCGCAGCGCGCAATTATCTCTTCGAGAACTGGCTTGCTCTTCTCGCTTTTTTGAGACCCGGTTTCTTTCTTTCCTTCATTCTAGGGTCTCTTGTCAGGAAGCCTGCTGCCTTGAGGGCAGGTCTGTAAGCCTCTGCGTCAACCTCGCACAGTGCTCTTGCGATACCGTGTCTGAGCGCGCCTGCCTGACCTGTGAAGCCGCCGCCGTTAACTGTAGCGATAACGTCGTAGCTGCCAAGTGTTCCTGTCAGCTCGAGAGGTCTTTTGACTTCGTTCTTTACGATGTCCTTTGCACCGAAATATGTGTCGATGTCTCTCTTGTTGATGATGATATTTCCAGCACCCGGGAGAAGTCTTAC
>JAFRGH010000032.1 GCA_017433945.1 Mogibacterium sp.
CGAAGAGCTCTGCGGAGAACTCGAGTCCAGGCTGTTCGGATGGCGAGAATCTGATATGTACATCACCGTACTGTCCCGCGCCGCCGGACTGCTTCTTGTGCTTGCCCTGTACATCAGAGTTGCCCTTGATGGTCTCTCTGTAAGCGATCTTTTGAGGTACGACGTTTACGCTGACGCCGTATCTGTCCTTGAGCTTGGCCTGGATGATTCCGAGCTGGATATCTCCCTGTCCTCCGAGCAGAGTCTGGTGAGTCTCAGCGTTTCTCTCGAGTACAAATGTAGGATCCTCTTCCATGAGTCTGGAGAGTCCCTGTGCCATCTTCTCGTCCTCGTTCTTATCCGCGGCCTCTACAGCTACGAAATAGCAAGGTCTCGGGAACGCGATCTCAGGGATCCTTACCTGCTTCGATTGGAGGCAGAGAGTGTCGCCTGTCTTGGTGTTCTGGAGCTTACCGAGAGCTACCATATCGCCTGCAGGAACTGTATCTGTCATTTCCTGGCTCTTGCCCCTTACATAGAATACGGAACCGAGCTTCTCGGATTTTTCCGAACGAGGGTTGTATACGTCGGCGCCGGATTTGAGTGTGCCGGATACGACCTTGGCGTATGAGATCTTGCCGAGGAACGGGTCAGCGAGAGTCTTGAAGATGAAGAGAACCAGGTCACCGCTTGGATCGCACGCGATCTCGATGTCCTCATCGCTGTCGTTCTTTGCAGGCGTAACAACGGTCTCAGGCTTCGGTACATATTTGCAGAGCGCGTCGAGGGCTTCCTCTACGCCTGCGCCTGTCATGCTGCTCATGCTGAGTATAGGCATGATGTCTCCGTTGTGGATACCTGTCGCGAGACCATGAGCGAACTCCTCATCTGTGAACGCCTCGCCCTCGAAGAATTTTTCCATGAGCTCTTCATCAGCGCCGGCAACAGCCTCGTCAAGAGCGTCCTTGTCGTCGAGAGTAACGCATGATGTTCCGAATTTATCCTGGATTGCAGCGATGACTCCGTCTACATCAACATTATCCTTGTCGATCTTGCTCAGCATGAAGAATGTAGGAGCGTTGTACTCTCTTACGAGGTCCCATGCTTTTTCAGTTCCGACCTGTATACCGGATGAAGCATCTACCATGATGATAGCGGTAGCGCCTGTCGAAAGTGCCGCTCTTGCCTCTCCCGCGAAATCAAAGAATCCCGGAGTGTCGATAAAATTGAGCTTGGTTCCCTTGAACTCTACAGGTACCAGTGTCTGGTTGATGGTGTAGCCCTTCTGGATCTCCATCTTTTCGTAGTCGGAAACGGTGTTGCCGTCCTCGACCTTGCCGAGTCTGCTGATTACCTTGGTGTTGAGCAGTCCCGCTTCAAGGAAAGTGGTCTTGCCTGTGCCGCCGTGTCCGAGCAGTACGATGTTGCGGATCTTGTCGCTTGAATAACCTTTCATGTGTTCCTCCCTATGCTAAAACTTTATTATATTTATTGTTTTTAAAATTCTGCGTTGCCCGGTGTTCTCGGGAACATCTGTACGTCTCTGATATTGCTCATTCCCGTCAGATACATGAGTATGCGGTCGAAGCCGAGACCGTATCCCGAATGCTTTACGCCGCCGTATTTGCGGAGGTCGAGATACCAGTCATACGCGTCCTCGTCGAGTCCGAGCTCGTGTATCCTGTCGAGCAGAACGTCATAGCGCTCCTCTCTCTGGCTGCCGCCTATGATCTCTCCGACTCCCGGAACGAGCATATCCATAGCAGCGACGGTCTTGTTGTCATCGTTCACCCTCATGTAGAACGCCTTGCAGTCCTTAGGGAAATCGATGACGAACATTGGCTTTTTGAATACCTCTTCCGTGAGATAGCGTTCATGCTCTGTCTGGAGCTCCAGGCCCCATTCGATAGGATACTCGAATTTCTTTCCGGATTTTTGCAGTATATCCACCGCTTCGGTGTATGTGATCCTTACGAAATCGGAGTTTACGATGTGGTCGAGCCTCGCGAGCAACCCCTTGTCTATAAAGCTGTTGAAGAACTGCATCTCCTCAGGGCAGTGCTCCAGCACATAGCTGATGATGTATTTGATCATCTCCTCAGCCATGTCCATGTTCTGCTCGAGATCGCAGAATGCCATCTCAGGCTCCATCATCCAGAATTCGGACGCGTGTCTCGCCGTGTTGGAATTCTCAGCCCTGAACGTAGGTCCGAAGGTGTAGATATTGCGGAACGCGAGCGCCATGATCTCGCCCTCGAGCTGTCCCGATACCGTCAGGTTCGCCTTCTTTCCGAAGAAATCCCTGGAGTAATCGATATTGCCCTCTTCGTCGCGAGGCAGGTTGTTAAGATCCAGTGTCGTTACCTGGAACATCTCGCCTGCTCCCTCAGCGTCGCTGCAGGTGATCTCAGGCGAATGCACGTAGATAAAATTCTTTTCCTGGAAAAATTTGTGGATCGCGAATGCTGCCACACTTCTCACTCTGAATACTGCGGAGAAAGTATTGCTCCTCGGTCTGAGGTGAGCGATCTCTCTGAGAAATTCCATAGTATGGCGCTTTTTCTGCAGCGGATAGTCAGGCTCGGAATCAGCCTCCAGCACGATCTCTTCGGCCTTTATCTCAAACGGCTGCTTCGCGTCCGGAGTCACAACAAGTATACCTCTTGCCATTATGCCGGCGCTGAGGCGGTATTTGGATACCTCCTGGTAGTTGCTCAGTTTTTCGGCTTCGTATACGATCTGTACCGAGCTGAAAAATGAACCATCATTGAGCGAGATAAAGCCAAACTGGTTGGAGCTGCGGTTTCCCCTTATCCATCCGCGTACTGTTACCTCTTTTCCGTCGTATTCCGCTGTATTGCGGAACAGTTCTCTGATCTCTATGTCTTTCATTATCTGATCCTTTGGATTTTTATATTATAAGTTTAGGCCGGCACAATGCACCAGCCTAAAAAGTATATCATATCAGGATTCCATATGCTATTAAAAAGCTATTAAATTTATTCTGTTTCAGCGCTCTCCTCTGCTGTTTCCGAGTCCGAGTCATCGTCATCAGGCGCGGTAATGGCCGCTGTCTTGAATATTATCCTCGATTCGCCCGAATCCTTTTCGGCTTTTCCGCCGTAGAATGTGCTCGCTCTGTCAGCCTCGAGCAGCGCCTCGAGTCTGTCGACCATTCCCGTAAGACCGCTTCCTCCGAGCGCTGCAGCAAAGGCCTGTATTCCCTCTCTGTTGAACCTGGCCATTCCGGCTGCCAGTTCGTTTGCTCCGGATTCCGCCTGACCCGCGCCGGCCGCCAGCTGATTGATTCCTTTGAGGAGCTCGACCGAGCCCTTGTTCAGCGTAGTCAGTCCAGCCGAAAGCTGTCCTGCTCCTCCGTCGAGCATACCGACAGCATCGTTGAGCCTTGTAACACCGTTGACAAGCTCGCCCGTGCCCTCGCTCAGCTTATGTATTCCCTCTGCAAGCTGACCTGCAGCCTCGTTCAGCTGCTGCGCTCCGTCATTGACCTGACCTGCGCCTTCGTCGAGCTTTGCAGCTCCTTCGTCCAGCTGCTTAGCACCTTTATCGACCTTGTTCCCGAGTATAGCGAGCAAACCCGCGGATACAGCCATGACGGTCGCTGTCGCATCAGCGGTTATCGCTTCCGCTCTGACCTTTTCAGCTGTATCATTAGCCGCATCAGCCTTTGCCGCAAGCTCCTGCAGAGATTTGTGCCTGTTGTTTGAGGATGACCTGATAGCAGACAGGCTGACCTTGAGGTTGTTGACCTTGGCGCTTACCTTTGCCGATGCCCTGCTGGCCTCGTTTGAAGCCGTATCAACTGTGTCCACATAGTTCTCAACGCTGGCCAGATAGCTCTCCAGACCATTGAGTTCTCCCATAGCCTGGTCTATCAGAGCTTTTTTGCCGCTGTCCTTGATAAGGCCTCTCGCCTTTGACAGTCTGGATTTATATGCGGAGATGCTGTTCCTGTAGCTTCTCGCGGTCTGCCTGATACCCGATCCCTTTGAAACGACTCCGTTGAATCCGAGCTCGATGCTGTCCGCCTCTACATCCAGTTTGAGTCCGCCGGCTCCATCATCGTTGTCGGCCAGATCATGCAGCCCGTCAGCGACCTCCTGAGTCTGTCCCTCGAGCTTGATGGCGTCGCGCTTCAGTACGGTGGTCTCCACCTTTACGACCGCGGCCTCGATGAGCACGGCATCAGCGCCGTATTTCATGAGCTCTGTCGCTCTGGAGAGCTTTCCGGTTCCTTCCTTGAGTTCCTCCGTACCCTCCTTGAGCTGTGAAGTGCCCTCCGCAAGCTGCTCTGTGCCTTCCTTAAGCTGAGACGCGCCTTCATCAAGCTGTTTCGCTCCGTCATCGAGCTGCTCAGCGCCTGTCTGAAGCTCCTTTGTACCATCCAGCACCTGCTCAGTGCCTTTTTTGAGTTCCTTTGCTCCGTCCGCAAGGGCCTTGATTCCCGGCCCCAGCTGGGATGTCTTGCGCTTAAGCGTCCTGATCCCTCCGGCCAGCTGCGAAATGCCGTCCGCGAGCTGGCCGCTTCCTCTGGTCAGCTTATTGCCCGCGTCGACAAGAGCTCCGAGACCGGCTTCGAGAGCCTCTGCCTTATCGCCCGCTTCCTCGATCGCTTCGTCGAGCCCTGCGTCTTTGAGCACTCCGGTCACAGCTACGGTATATGTGCCGCCTATGCTGAATTTATCAGTGGAGGCTTTTATAACTACGCTCTCAGGGATATCGAGCTGCATGCCCTCAGTTTCCTCTTCGATACCGAGATTGTATTTGAGGCCCGGCAGGGCGAATCCCATACAGATGGTATTGTCTCCGCTGTTTATCGACTTTCCGTTGTCCGCGTGTATATTGGTGAAATGCTCGTTGTCAAAAGCGATGCCGCTCGCCATCACAGACGGATGGAACATCTCATATCCGTAAGGGTATTCCATTCTGTTTATCTGATAATCAAAATGGATCTCTACATTACCGGCCTGTCCGGCCATCTCCTCAGCAGACTTTTTCTCGCCGTTGAGATAATATGACACCTCAACACTTACCGGCAGCTGCTCATACGCGGTGCCTTCATATCTGATCGGCTTGCCGTCCGCGTACCAGGTGATATTGCTGCCCTCCTGATCGAACTTTTCAGTTCCGGACAGATTCTCTATTCCGTCCAGAATGGATACATCGTTTATTGTATCGCTGCCTTTTTTGTTGTTCAGGATCTCATCGACGACGATCTTTTCGGTCTCTCCGTCAGCAGTCATTATCGCGTATACGGTCTCTTCCTTATCCACCTTATCGGACGAGGCCGGAGTCTCGTCTATTATCGATTTGTAGACGGCTTCATCGCCCGTTATGCTGTCCCCGCCTGCCGCGAACACAAAAGAGCCTGATCCGAGCACCATAGCTGCCGAAAGCAGCAGCGCTGTTATTCTCTTAGCTGTTGTTCTTTTCTTTATCATCAGTTCCGTACCTGTTATATATTTTTAACTGTTTAATTGTATCACAATTCTTCAGTTTTTTGTCGTCTTTTTAGGCTGAATGTCCTGAGAACATATTTATCGAAAAACATCAGGAACCCCGGAAGTACGAACAATACCGCAAGCAGCGAGCAAATCGTTCCTCTTCCAAGCAGCAGCCCTATCTGGCCTATTATCCTCTGGCTCGAAAAAGCGGCAAGCAGGAATCCCATTACCGACACCGCAGTCGCCGAGGTAAGGATGGATACGGCCGTATCCGAGATCGTCGTTACAACGCATTCACGCGGCGGGATGCCAAGCTTGAGCCTGTTCTCCTTGTATCTCTCTGTAAACAGTATCGCGTAGTCTACTGTAGCTCCGAGCTGTATCGAGCTGATTATGAGGTACGCGATATAGAACATCGATGCTCCGGTAAAATGCGTTATCGACATATTGACCCAGATAGCGGTCTCTATTGTGAGCACCAGTATGACCGGAAGCAGCAGATTCTTCATCGTCAGCAGCAGCACGAGGAATACCGAAAAGATCGCTATGAAATTGACCTTTACGAGATCTCCTGATACTACACGCTTAAGGTCATAGGTGCTGACGCCTGTGCCGGCCAGATAATACTCTCCCGGATAATACCTGTCGCACGCGGTATATATTTCATCTATCAGGGCAAAGGCCTTGTCGCCATCTACCGGCACCGATGCCGTGATCACTATCCTGTCGTAGTTTTCCGACTGCAGCTGAGCCGTCAGATCCTCAGGCAGCATTTCGCCCGGAAGAGCAAGGCCCATCAGCTTTTCGATCGACAGCACTGAGCTGACGTCAGGCATAGCCTCGATCTCTCTTATCAGCGCGTTCTCAGATGTCCTGTCGCCCCTCGGTACCATAAGCACATAGTTATCGTTTTCACCGAATACCTCAACCAGCTTTTCGGTATCGCTTCCGATACGCGTGTCCGTTCCGTAGATCTTTGACGCGCCGTAGAGATAATTGTTCTGGCTGCTCGCCAGATATGAAGGCACTATTATAAGCACGAAGGCTATCATCAGAGGCAGAGTCACTCTGCACACAAGCCTGCCGAGGCCTCTGAACGAAGGCATAAAGTCCCTGTGCTGTGTCTTTTCCATCCACTTGTATGTCGCGAGTATGACTCCCGGCATGAAAATGAGCGAGGTAACAAGGCTGATGGCAACTCCCTTTGAAAGCGCCATACCGAGATCCGCTCCTATAAGGAATTTCATGAACGCCAGCGCCAGGAAGCCTATTACCGTTGTCAGTCCGCTGGAGAGTATTGACGAGGTCGAAAGCTTGAGCGCATTGAGCATCGCTGTCTCAGGATCGGCAGTCTCCTTGCACTCGCTGAATCTGTGTATCAGGAAAACCGAATAGTCCAGCGACACAGCCATCTGCAGTATCATGCCGGCCGAATTAGTTACAAATGAGATCTTGCCGAACACGAGATTGGTTCCGGCATTAATAACTACGGCAACGCCAAGGCCTATCATGACCACCGCGGGCTCGACCCATGATGTCGTCGTTACAGCCAGGACAAAGATCAGGAAGAGTATCGCTATTACGGTGATCTTCATGACCTCCTGGACAGTATTGACCGTAGCGACTACCGTATTGACGGCAGGTCCGGTAAGCAGATTATCCTCGCCGATGGCATCGTATATAAGAGGAACTGTCTCAAGCTGTTTCTCTTCGTCCAGCGTGATCATGAACAAAGCGTTTCCATCCCTGTAATACGATTTCACCAGACTCTCCGGAAGCATTTCAAGAGGCATGTTGAGAGGAAGCATGGAATCCACCCACTGAACGGATATCACGCCGTCGATCTGCTCCAGCTTTTTCTTATATTCCTTCGCCTCTTTTTGATTGACGTTCCTGATCATGGCCCTTGCCTTAGGAACATCCCCTCCGAATTCCTTTTCCATAAATTCAAGAGCTGTTGTTGACGGAGAGTCCTTAGGCAGGTAGTTCAGCAGGTCATAATCCACATATACCCTGGTGAACATCCATGCGGATATCACGGTTATGACCGCGAACAATGCCATTATCGTTTTTCTGTATCTTATTACTCTTCTGTAAAACCAATCCATCTTATGCTTTATCCTGTTTCCTTATTCTGGCCCCATGAGTCATTGGGGACGGTTTTTCGGCTCATTTACCTCGGTGCTCATCCCGCCATTTTCTGATAGCCTCGTAACGGTCCCTGAACCGCGGCTCAAAGCCCTGATCGCCCGGATGATAATA
>JAFRGH010000033.1 GCA_017433945.1 Mogibacterium sp.
AACTAAAAGCAGCAAATCTGAAAACAACAAAAAGGCTGCAGCTGATATTCCGGCAGACAGCGAGCATTTTGCAGAGGCTCTGACACAGTCTTACACAAAGACAGACGGAAGCTTTACCCTGAGCAGCGAATCCCGCTTCTACATAGTATCAGAGGATATGCCGTCAGACGAGCTGTACAGCACAGTCAGGCTGATGGATGCTCAGTTTGCGGCATACGGACTGCCGGCTGAAAAACCGCTGCCGGTCGTATACGGCAAGGCCGAAAAGGCTGAAGCCGGGGACATCATTATAGATCCTGTCACTGAAGACGGGCTTGGTATCGGCAAAACCGGAATCAAAACGGCTGATATCAATCAGGCCTACATCCTCAATTTGGGCGAAAAAGCAGAGATAAGCGCCTGCGGAACGGACGGCATTTATTACGGACTGCTGACTCTCATGGGGATGCTCCGGGAAAAACAGAACTCTAATGCAAGCAGAGACAGCGATACTGACGATCATTCTGTGATCGAGATCGGCGGAGCTGTCATCGCAGACGGCCCGGAGCTTGCGGAGAGAGCAGTGCTTCTTGACTGCGGACGCAGATATTTCAAAAAAGAGTGGATCAAGAATTTTATCAGACGCTGCTCGATGCAGAGGTACAACGCAGTGGTCATGCATTTTGCTGAAGCCGAAGGCCTGAGACTCGATTCGCGCGTATTCCCATGGCTGACGAAGGGTATGGCCTCGCTTACAATGGATGAAATGAGTGAGATCATAGCGACGGCCAGAACCTACCATGTCGAGATCATCCCTTCGTTCGATATGCCGGGACACAACACATATATGGTAAAAAAATACGCGCGGTATGTCTCAAAACATCCGAAGTTCAGCTTTAAGTGTGACGGCAAAACCTACAGCAGGAAGAATAAAGGGTTCGGCACGATAGCGAACCACTGGGAGAATCATGGTGAAACACGTAAGGCGGATTACATAGGTATAGATGTGACAAAAAAACATGCTGTGGCCTTCGTAAATGCTCTGGTCGACGACTACGCGGATTTCTTTGCGCAGAATGGCTGCAGCAAATTCGACATCGGCGGTGATGAGCTGCTCGGCTGGTACAGCTTTGAACTTGGAGGAGAGAGCTTCAGCTTCGAGAACCGCTGGAAGGCCCTTGATCACTGGACGGATTACGCAAGCGAAGAGCTTGGTATCAAAAAAGGCAGCGCTTCGGATACATACGTCAATTTTCTAAACACAATGGCTGAGAGACTCGAAGCAAGAGGATTTACCTGCAGAGTGTTCAACGACGATCTCGATATCAACAGCAACCAGCATGTAAAGCTGAATAAATCGATAGAAGTGGTGTACTGGTTCCCGGCGAACAACAGCGCGAAGCATTTTGCCGAGCAGGGTCACAAGGTGCATAATTTTGTGGAGAACTGGTGCTTCTACGTGCTTCGCAAAAACAGCGGCAAAGACATAATGACCAACAAGTACAAAAGCGTGAACGGGCGCAACATATTCGAAAACTGGGATCCCCGCAAATTCACAGCTTCAGTGAACAGGAATAAAAAAGTACCGCGCAGCAAACTGGCAGGCGGCTACTTTGCGATCTGGTGTGATCATCCGGATTACAAATCGGATAAGGAAATCTGGGAAGAAACCGAATACAGGATGTGGGCCAACGCTTCCAAAATGTGGAATCCTGAGGTGTCGACATCAAAGTCCGGGACAGGATCCGGGATGAGCTATGGGGATATGAAGGACTTTGCTGCCGGGTTCGACGGCTTCCCGGGCTTTTCCGGCAAACCGGGAAAAGAGTCGTCATTGCCTGAGCCTGCGGAGCTCGAGGCGGTAAAATCGTGGTGGCAGGATCTGATCGCGTTCTGATCATAAACATATATTCATCAGCCCACATTCTCACAAGTATCACCAATTCTACATAATCAGAGGTTATTATATAGCCATAGAGTGAAGAAAACCTCTAAGAAACCTCCATATAACAATTTTCCATATAATACCTGAGACAAATCAGAGGCAGTGATCAATCCGGATCACTGCCTCTGATTTTGCGTACTTTTGAATTCCCTCTGAATTCCCTCGCGTTCCTACTCTGTTCTGAGAGCTTCTACAGGATCCTTGCGGGCGGCCATTCCCGAAGGTATAAGACCTGCGATGAATGTGAGGAATATACTGATGAGTATGAGCGCAACTCCGCCGACTGCGGGCAGCACGGCCTTTAGCGCGGCTATCTTGGTCAGATCCAGCAGTATCTTATTGATCGGTATCAGCAGCAGCAGGCTGGCTCCGATACCGATCAGTCCGGCGATCAGTCCTACGATGACGGTCTCTGCGTTGAATATGCGTGATATATCCCGCTTGGAGGCGCCGATAGCTCTTAGTATTCCGATCTCCTTCGTTCTTTCGAGTACGGAGATATATGTGATAACGCCTATCATTATGGAGGATACTATCAACGATATCGCAACGAATGCTATCAGAACGTAGCTGACCGCGTTGGTGATCGTCTTGACTGATTTGATCAGCACTCCGGTGATATCGGTATAGCTGATGACCATGTCCTCATCACCATTGTCCTGCATCTTTTTGTTGTAGTCCTCTATAAAATCAAGGAATTTTTCTTTTGATTCAAAATCCCTGAGATAAAACGACATCGAGGTAGGTTTTTTCACATCAGCGTATCCGAGCTTGCGCAGGTTGGAATCGAGGTTTGATTCCTCATCGCCCGACACATATGCCGTGATCAGTCTCGTCAGTTCATCCTCGTCCATTTTCATGGTAAAGGCTTCAGCTATTCCTTCAGGATCGACGTTGAACTGGCTCCCGACAGCCTGCGCCACCTTGCCGAGGGCAGGGTAGAGGTTCGAAGCCGCAACTATCTGCACAGCATATTTGTTTATGCCCTTTTTGAGCTCGTCCGCGTTGATAAAGCCTTTTTCAACCGCTGAAAGAGCGGAACTCAGTATTTCCGACGGATCTTTCTGCATCGCTGCTGCAGCCTGCCTGAATACAGGTACAAGAGACGACAGAGCTTCCTCCGGAAGCTCCGGAATAGCTGCAGAAATAATTTGTGACACCTGATCGTCGCCAGCATCAGCCGGTATGGATCCAAGCAGCTTCTTTACCTGAGAAGCAGTAATATCCATGCCCGATTTGCTGAGCTGCTCTGCGACCTGCGCGGCGACCGCGTCAGGATCTGCTGCGGCCATTCCCTTATTGATCTCGGGAGCCGCTGCCTTGAGCGCTGCGTCATAGCCCTTGAGAAGCTCATTGGTCATAGGCCCGTGAGCGCGTTTCCCGGAGTAAAGATTCTCTCCGAGAGCCTTGTCAATGATGCTGTCATCCAGCTTGAACCCATCCGCATCCTTTTCGCATTCATCCACGAGATCCGAGTTGATGCCCTTGCATCCGTTCCTGAGATCATTAGTTACAGCATTTTCTATTTTGCTGATCGCTTTTTCATCAGTTATTTTTGAGAGCGCGTCATTTCCGATTTTGATGATCGCGTTGTTGAGGGCTTTTTCGTTGAAGCTGCCGCCCATAGCTTTTGCCAGTTTGCCCTTGTCGATGCTGATCATGTCCTCAAATCCGAGACCTTCATCCGTATCATTGCGGATATCCTCAAAGGTCTTGCCTGAGAACACATCGGTCTTCTTTTTCGCAAGCTGCAGCCTGACGATCTCGGAGTCCTTTGAATAGTCGATAAGGTGCTGCGTGAGCGACGGCAGATATCCGATGCCCGAATCCATTGCGTTGGCTCCGGATCGATCCCTGGCGCAGACAACTCCGGTGATCTTAAGGCGCTCGGCATCCTTTATCAGCTTTTTCATATAAGCCTTGTCCTCAGTCATGTCCTCCCAGACGTCATATGAGGAATTGCGCTTGAAAGTATCACAGGCGTTGACCAATGCGAATTCCATACCTATGAAATCATCGTAGGTCCACTCGAGCTGTTTATTGTTGTTCTCGACCTCCTTGCCGTTCATGACATCGTTGATCATGTCCTTTAGCTCTTTCGGATCACGAAGGCCGATTGTATATACGATGTAGTCGTTGAGCTGGTCCTCACTGTCGAGCACGAGCAGCAGTTCGTTGTATTTTTCGGGCCATTTGCCTGACAGCACCTTGAACTGCGACTGGAGCAGCTTCTGATTGTCCATCATGCGAAAGAATACATCGTTGTTCGCCATTGACAGATTGTTTGCCTGGAAACCGCTCATGTATGACTGCATAATGGACCCCGGGCTGACCCTGAGCACCCCGTATTTCATATCTACCGAATAGATATTAGGAGATATGCCGTACGAATACTCGTAGGCATTGAACCAGTCTCCTATCCTGTTCATGCTGCCGTCCACATGATCCTTGAAGGAAGCCAGATCGTTTGAGCCGACGCTGGCGAGCAGATCGGTCATTACCTGCTGCTCATGCACGCTGCCGTCGGCCTCCTCGCCCTTGGTATCCTGGGCATTCGCTGCAAAGGCAGTGATCATCGAAGTCATGTCAGCGGTTTCTGACTGTATGGTAAGAGGATATGACGAAAGCGTATCCTCCTCAAGCTTGTCTATGTATGCCTGGAAACCGCTTGATACCGAGAGTATCAGGGCTATGCCGATGATGCCGATGCTGCCGGCAAACGCTGTGAGCAGTGTTCTGGCTTTTTTTGTCATCAGGTTGTTGAGCGACAAATGCAGGGCCGTAGCCATCGACATTGAGCGGTTGCGGCGGCGCCTCGCGCGTCTGCTTTTACGTTCAGGCGCAGAAATGTTCACGTCTGCAGTCTGAGCAGTGGCTACGGATGCTTTCCCGGCAGTCTGCGCTGCCGCTGCCTGTGCCGCCGGCGCGCTGCCGTCAGGCATTTCTGCAGATGAAGCTGCGGCAGATGCTGCCGCCGGCGCGACAAGATCTGTTTCTGTAAGAAGCTCCGGCTCGGTTCCCGGCACATACGGGTCGCTGTCGCTTATCACGTTACCGTCCGAAAGCCTGACTATCCTGGTAGAGTACTGCTCCGCAAGCTCAGGATTGTGAGTTACCATAATTACCAGCTTGCTCTGCGATATTTCCTTCAGTATCCCCATGACCTGCAGACTGGTCTCGGAGTCGAGCGCCCCTGTAGGCTCGTCGGCAAGAATGATATCCGGATCGTTGATAAGGGCACGTGCTATCGCAACCCTCTGAACCTGACCTCCGGACATCTGTGCGGGACGCTTGTTTATCTGATCTCCCAGTCCGACCTGTTCAAGGGCGCTTATCGCACGCTGCCGCCTCTCCGACGCCGAGACGCCCGAAAGAGTCAGAGCCAGCTCAACATTTGCCAGCACTGTCTGATGCGAGATCAGATTGTAGCTCTGGAACACGAAGCCGATAGTGTCGTTTCTGTAGGCATCCCAGTCGGCGTCCCTGTATTCCTTGGTGCTGATCCCGTCGATTACCAGATCTCCGTCGGTATACTGATCCAGCCCGCCCATGATATTGAGCATCGTGGTCTTGCCGCATCCGGACGGACCGAGAATAGACACGAATTCGCTTCGCCTGAAGGCGAGGTCGATTCCCTTAAGAGCTTTGACTACTTCGCCTCCGGTCTTGTATTCTTTAGTGATTTGTCTGAGTTCAAGCATTTTGTTATTCTCTCTGTATTGCGGGGAAAGGGAGCATGCTGCCCTCTCCCCGTGCCTGTTAAATTTCCTGAATCGGATTATACAGCAAAATTCTATGCATTTCCCTATAATTGTACAAATTCTTACCATTATGCTATCTGAATATTTTGTGAATAATCCGGCTGATATTATGGAACTGAGCGTTATCTCACATATTTGCGGCAATATTATCGTAGAATCAGATAAAGGAATACAGGAACTTGATCAGAAAAAAGGAGGACAATGAAATGAGTGAAAAAATCGTACAGACAGCAGGAAGAGATCAGCTGGGAGAATTCGCTCCGATGTTCGCGCATCTCAATGATGATGTGCTTTTCGGCGAGGTATGGAATGAGGAAGCTATCGATGTGAAGACAAAGTGCATCATCACAGTTGTTTCGCTGATGGCATCCGGCATCACGGATTCATCTCTTGCTTACCATCTTCAGAACGCGAAGGCACACGGCGTAACTAAGGACGAGATAGCTGCCATTATCACACACGCGACGATGTATGTTGGCTGGCCTAAAGGCTGGGCTGTTTTCCGCCTTGCTAAAGAGGTCTGGAACGACTAGAAAAACAAGGATTATGATCCGTGGACTTCGAGGCCGGTGTCTCAATTGCTTCTAATATATGTAGCCTTTGAGGGTTAGCAGTCAACCTGTAAGAAGGATAGTACACAGAGGAGGAAAAAAAGAATGCAGAAAAAGATAATAGCAGTTCTGATTGCGGTTCTTGTGATCGCAGCCGGAATACTGGCATTGGTGAACAGAGAGAACAGCGAAGATAAACCCGGCATGATCATAATGACGGTTGATAAAGAAATATCTGTTGCCTGGGATGATATTGATGCTCAGGCTTTCGAAGGCGATTTTGTGAATGGCGAAGGCGAGACATCCCATCATGAGTATACCGGAGCGGAGCTCAGAGTCATCCTTACTGATAAAGGTGTTGAGATAACAGATGACAATCAGGTCACTGTTACTGCAGAGGATGATTATTCTGCAGATCTTACCGGCTCAGAAATCCTTGAAGCAGGTAAAGTGTATGTTGCGCTGACAGAAGACGGAGAAATGATCGAAGGAATCAAAGGCGGCCAGGGAGCGCAGTTAATCGTTTTAGGAGATCCTGACAGAAAGAGAGCTGTTCGCTATCTGAATACAGTTACTGTTAAATAGAGGTACTGATTTTTTTATTAAGCCATCGACACACATCGAAGCAGTAGCGATAAATGGTAATATAAATTTGATAGGTAAATAGTCGGAAGAGAGATGGAAGAGAGATTCGGATCATGCATTTTGTTGACGCGAAAGGATTGCTGACCGGGAAAAACGGATATTATGGTATGAACATATACCGTGGATGCTCCCACGGCTGTATTTATTGTGACAGCAGAAGCAAGTGTTATCAGTTTACGCATCCTTTTGAAGACATCGAAGTGAAGCAAAACGCGACCGAATTATTGGAGAAGGCGCTGAAATCAAAGAGAAAAAAGTGCATGATTGGAACAGGCGCAATGTCAGATCCTTATATGCATTGTGAAGAAGAACTGCGTCTGACGAGAAGATGCCTTGAGATTATTCATAAATATGGATTTGGAGCAGCCATACAGACAAAGTCTGATCGTGTCCTTCAAGACATAGATCTTCTTGATGAGATAAACAGGTCTGCAAAGTGTGTAGTACAGATTACACTTACTACATACGATGATGATCTGTGCAGCATACTTGAGCCACATGTTTGCAATACAAAACGCCGGATAGAAGTGCTTGAGAAGCTGCAGGAAAAAGGCATACCGACAATTGTGTGGCTTACCCCGATCCTGCCATTCATTAATGATACTGAGGAGAATATAACATCCATAGTGAACGAATGTGTCAGAACCGGTGTGAAAGGGATCATTGACTTTGGAATGGGGCTGACTCTCAGGGAAGGCGACAGGGAATACTATTACGCTGCATTGGATAAGCACTTCCCCGGATTGAAGCAACGGTATATTCGCACATATGGGTACTCATATGAACTGCCAAGTCCGAAATCAAAAGAACTGGCAGCTATTTATAAAAGAGTTTGTGTAGAAAATGGCATGATGTCGACTCCGGATGAATGCTTCAGATATCTGAGAGAGTTTCCGGAGAAGCAATCGCAAATCAGCATTTTTGACTTGTGAATAAATATAAGCAGCTTTGGTTGTGCAGACAAGATCGAGTATACAGCAGACTTCGCTGAGATCCGCGGTCAAGCACAATCGTTTTGAATGCTGGCGTATCCTGACGGATAGTGTTAGAATATATGCATTGTGTTGGAGCTGGAGCCTTATTTTGCAAGTTATATCTATTGAAAAGCAGACAGGAATCTTATCGATATGGAATATGAATGGAGCTATAACGAAAAAGGGAAGATAGTATTCCCGGTCCCGGATACGGTAAAGACACCGTGGTTCAAAAGCAGGGGAGACCTGCCCGTAACACTCGAATATTTCGGCGGAACCATCTATGAGAAGCTCGAAGAGGAGGCGAAAAAACATCCTCTCAACATAGCTCTCGATTTTATGGGAAAGCATATCACATACAAATACATGATAGACCAGATCAACCTCTGCGCCAGATCGCTCAGAGTGCTGGGAATAAGAGAGGACGACAGGGTAACCATAGCCATGCCTAACTGTCCTCAGGCGATATACATGCTCTACGCTGTCAACCTGGTAGGCGCGGTCGGCAACATGGTACACCCGCTCTCGGCAGAAAAAGAGATAGAGAACTATCTTAATATGTCCGGAAGCGTGATGGTCGTGACTCTCGACCAGTTTTATCACAAGATCGAGGCGATCAGAGCCAATACCAGGGTCCAGAATGTCATCATCGCCCGCATCAAGGATGAGCTGACGAGGCCTATACGCGTCGGATATATGATGACGGAGGGCCGCAAGATCAAAAAGATCCCGAAGGAGGCTCCTGTATATCAGTGGCCCGACTTCATGAAGCTCGGCAGATCCTGCACCTATGAATACAAGGTCAGGCGCAGACCGGACGACCCTGCGGCAATACTGTATTCCGGCGGCACCACAGGAACGACCAAGGGCATAGTCCTGACCAACCTCAATTTTAACGCGCTTGCGGCGCAGGTCATTTCTGCCAATCCGATGTTCCGCACAGGCGACAAAATGCTGGCGGCAATGCCGCTCTTCCACGGCTTTGGCCTCGGCGTATGCATCCACACCATGCTTGCCGAAGGCGGCCGATGCATACTGGTGCCGAGATTTACACCGAAGAGCTATTCGAAGCTCATCACAAAATACAAATGCAATTTCATAGCCGGCGTGCCGACTCTGTACGAGGCGCTTCTGAGGCTTCCTAATATGAAAAAGGCTGACCTCTCCTGCCTCAAGGGAGTGTTCTCGGGCGGCGATTCACTGTCGGTCGAGCTCAAGAAAAAATTCGATGCATTCCTCTTCGACCACAACGGCAAGGTACAGGTCAGAGAAGGCTACGGCACGACCGAGTGCGTTACGGCTTCATGCCTCACGCCTCCGCAGATGTATAAGGAAGGCAGTATAGGCATTCCTTTCCCTGACACATATTACAAGATAGTAAAGCCGGGGACAGACGAGGAGCTCCCTTACAACGAGGAGGGAGAGATACTGCTTGCAGGGCCGACCGTCATGAAGGGATATCTCGACATGCCTGAGGAGACCGCAGAGACTCTGCGCAAACACGCCGACGGCCTGACATGGGTCTACACCGGGGACCTCGGAACGATGGACGAAGAGGGATTCATCCATTTCCGTGGCAGAGCAAAGAGAATGATCATTTCTTCGGGCTACAATATATACCCGGCACAGCTCGAAAACATATTCGATGCGCACGAAAAGGTGCAGATGAGCTGTGCAATCGGCGTTCCTGACAGCTACAGGATGCAAAAGGTAAAAATGTTCATCATGCCTGCGCAGGGCGTCGAGCCGTCGGATGAGACCCGCGAGGAGCTGATGGCATACGGCCGCAAGCATATCGCAAAATACGCGATGCCGTATGACATAGAATTCCGCGAAGAGCTGCCTAAGACGCTCGTCGGCAAGGTCGCGTACCGCGTTCTGGAGGAAGAGGAAGAAGCAAAGCGCAAGGCAGCGGAAACAGACGGAGCGGCAGCGGACACAGCGGGACAAGCGGCAGAAAACCCTGATGAAGCTGTTGAAAAGCTCAAGGAGGAGAATGCGTGATGGAAAGACAGGACAAGGATCTTGCATGGATGCTGCAGTTTGAAAATATCGCATGGTATGAAGATGGGGCGGTCCGCATTCTGGACAGAAGGGTCTACCCTATAGAAATCAGAAAGGTCGAATGCCGAAGCCACCATGCAGTGGCTCAGGCGATAAGGGACATGGTCACCCAGAGCGCAGGACCTTACGTCGCCGCTGCGATGGGAATGGCGCTCGCGGCATATGAATGCAGAGGAAAAGCGGAATCAGAGCAGCTCGAATATCTGACAGCTGCGGCAGACACTATTTCGCACGCACGTCCTACCACTTCAAAACGCATGGAAAATGTGACCGAAGCCTGCCTTAAAGCTGCCGGAGAAGCGCTCGCTGCAGGCAGCGATGATGTGTCCGAAACGATAAGGGCATGCGCCGTCGAGATGAACAACGTTCGCTATGCGCGCATAGGCAAAACGAGCAAATACCTTGCAGGGCTCTTCCCTTCGCGCGGCGCCGTAATGACACAGTGCTTCGGGGAAACGATAGTAGGAATGATGCTCAGAGAGGCGAAGCTGCAGGGAAAGGATGTAAGAGTGTTCTGCCCGGAGACGAGGCCGTATTTTCAGGGATCAAGGCTTACCGCGACTGTCGCGCATGACATGGGCTTCGATGTGACGGTCATAACCGACAACATGCCTGCGGCAGTCATGAAAAATGAGGGCATAGACATATTCACTTCTGCGGCTGACGTAATCAGCGGAGACGGGTACGTCGTAAACAAGGTAGGGACCTACCAGATAGCTATCGCAGCTCAATATCACAATGTGCCATATTATGTGACCGGTTCGCCTGATGCGGGCCACCCGACAATAGACAGCGTAAGGATAGAGATGAGAGAACCTTCCTTCGTTCTGCAGGCCATGGGTACTCCGACGGCCAATCAGAACGTAAAAGGATATTATCCGGCATTCGACATCACACCGCCGGATCTGGTCAGCGGCGTTGTTACAGATCAGGGTGTGTTCTCTCCGTATAAGCTTGCGGATTACAAAGTAGACGCGACCGGCTTTCTTGTATAATGGTCTCTACAGATAGTACGGCTTTGCCGTAAGGTAGAGACCATTGATCTGCGGCGGCAAGCGCCTTCGATAGAATTTTATCAGCAAAAACAGTTAATCATGGACTGTTTTGTGGTATTATAGACAGGCAGAAAACACAATTTCTGTGAGTCTGTATAATAACGCGAAAGGATATTAATGATATGGACTATAGTTTCAAAGGCAATATAGCAGACGATATGATCAAAATGGAACTCGGCGGCCGCGTGGACTCTGCAAATGCCGATGCAGTCAAGGCGGATATTTTCGAGGTTGCAGATCAGGCGCCGAACCTGCCTGTGGAGCTGGATATCGCTGATCTGGAATACATTTCCAGCGCGGGACTCAGAGTGCTGCTCCAGCTTCGCAAATCTCACAAAAAGCTTCGCGTATTCAATGTCAGCTCTGAGGTATACGAGATTTTTGATATGACAGGATTCAACCAGATGATGGATGTTCAGAAGGCATACCGGGTAGTCGACGTTGAAGGCTGCGAGGTCATAGGAAAGGGAGCAAACGGCACTATCTACCGCATAGACATGGACAATGTAGTCAAGGTCTACAACAATGCGGACGCTCTTGAAGACATACAGAATGAGAGAGAAGTAGCCAGGCTGGCGCTTGTCCTCGGGATACCGACAGCCATTTCCTATGATGTTGTAAAGGTCGGAGACAGCTACGGCTCGGTATTCGAGCTGCTCAACGCCAAATCTTTTTCGAAGATACTGGCAACAGAGCCGGATAAAATGGACTGGTGCGTCAAAGAGTATACAGATTTGCTCAGAACGATACATGGGACAGAGGTTCCTGCCGGCAAGCTTCCTGATATGAAAAAAACAGCCGTAGGCTGGGCGAATTTCGTCAAGGATCATATTCCTGAGGAAGCAGGAGAAAAGCTGGTATCGCTCGTAGAGGCCGTACCGGAAAGCAATATGATGCTCCACGGCGACTATCACACAGGTAATGTCGAACTGACCGGAGACGAGGTCCTGCTTATCGATATGGACACGCTCGCGGTAGGAGATCCGGTATTCGAATTCGGCTCGATATTCAACGCCTTTATCGGATTCAGCGAGATGGACAGCAGCATCATCGAACAATTCCAGGGATTCAGCCAGGATGTCGCTAATGAATTCTGGCATAAGGTACTGGCTGCCTACATCGGTTCTGATGATGAGGATCAGATCCGCGCTGCAGAGGATAAGGCGAGGATCATAGGCTATACACGTCTCATCAGGAGATCGATCAGGAGAGGCGGACTCGAGGATGAGCAGAAACGCGCAGAAATAGAACACTGGCGCGGCGAGCTGCTCGAACTGCTCGGCAGAGTCGATTCGCTGTCGATGCATGCCTGACAGCTTGTAATAAATACAGAATATGTGTTAGAATTCGGATGTAAGTAACTCACGTGATCATATTATTCACGAATGACCGGGGAGATTACAATGAAAAGTTTAAAACTTGTCGCTACTCTCGATAACCTCAGTAATGTGCTTCTGTTTGTCGACGAGCAACTGGAGGCTGCCGACTGCGGTATCAGGACACAGATGAGTATCGATGTAGCAGTTGAAGAACTATACGTCAATATTGCCAGATACGCATATACGCCTGAAATAGGAGAGGCGGAGATACTGGTAGACATCAAAGATGATCCTAAGGCGTGTGAGATTACGTTCATCGATTCGGGTATTCCGTATAATCCGCTTGAAAAGGAGGATCCGGATGTTAATCTGCCTGCTGACGAGCGCGCCATAGGAGGACTCGGAATATTTATGGTAAAAAAATCCATGGACGAAATGCGTTATGAATACAAAGACGGTCATAACGTACTGACTATTCGGAAAGCTTTTTAAATAACAGGAGGATATCAATGCTTAACATCAACAAAAACAAAGACGCAGATAAGATGACTGTCGCTCTCGAGGGCAGACTCGATACAACAACAGCACCTGAACTTGAAGCATCGCTCAAAGAGGACATCGACGGAGTAGCTCAGCTTGTGATCGATATCGAAAAGCTCGAGTATATTTCATCTGCAGGCCTTCGTGTGCTGCTGGCGGCTCAGAAGATCATGAACAAGCAGGGCAGCATGGTCGTTTCGCATCCTAACGAAGTAATAAGCGAGATATTTGAGGTAACGGGATTCTGCGATATCCTTACTATTGAATAATAAACAAAGCGTTTATTACGGATCTTTTATCATGGCTGGAAAGATATTTGCAGCTCATGCTTCGTGCGCAGTTTTTAATATATAAATATAGCGGCTGACGTGCAATTGCGTATAATGGTACGTCAGCTTTTTACATGTGCATAGAATTAAAACGGAGTACAAAAAGCATTGGAAAATCTGATTGGCAGAATAAGAGAAACACTGGCGGATGAAGCAGTAAATACAGAGCGGCAAAAAAATGTGGATCTGGGCAAGTCCATGATGGTGATCATGCTGCCTTTCATACACACGATAATAGAATGCACGTCGGATGAGGGGCTGGCGTCCGGGATACCTTATCTTTTTGATTCTGTGATCGGCTCAGCGTTCAGCGCTCCGATGTACATGTTCTGCATGGGAATAGGCATAAACTATTCGCGCAATGTCACATTCCGCATGGAGCTGTCGCGCGGACTGAGGCTGATTGGCGTATTTTACCTGTTAAATACCTGCAGATTCCTGATACCGTATCTGATCGGATACGCGATAAGCGGAGACAGGGAGCATTTCATCGATCCTCTCATGTACAGGTGGCTCGGAAATGATATCCTGCTCTTTGCCTCACTGGCCATCATGACCAGTGCTCTTTTCCGGCTCTTCAGAATAAGTGACCGGGCTATGATCCTTATCTCGCTGTGCGCAACCCTGTTTACAAGCGCCGTCTATGCGCTAACCGGCGACAGTCTCGATACCGGCAGCAAATACGGCAATATATTTCTCGGCTATATCATAGGAACTGATGATGCGACGGGCTATGTCATTTCGGACTTTCCGCTGCTGACATGGCTTATATTCCCGGTCTGCGGATATGTTTTCGGCAAGGTCCTGCTCAGAGTAAAGGACAGGAATAAATTCTACAGTCTGATTTCGCCTCCGTTTCTGCTGATCGCCCTTATCTATTTTCCGTTAGGCATATACAAGGGCTGGGGTATGTTCGGAGAGGGACAGAACTGCTATTACCACATGATGATATGGGACGTTGCGGTAAGTCTCTGCCTGACACTGGGAATGCTCGGCGTGTGGTCAGCGCTGTCCTACAGACTGCCGCAGCCTGTAATGTCATTCTTTACCGAGGTCAGCCGAAACATTACCTCCATCTACTGCATACATTGGGTATTCGTAAGAACCATAACAAATGTTATACTGTATATTATCAGGGGAACGCAGGAGATGCCTGTAGGGGTCACTATGCTTTTGTCTGTGCTGATCTTTATCGTAAGCTATTGCCTGGCACGATTTTACAGACAGCTCAAATCCGAATTCATGAGCAGGAAGGTATTGCTATGAAAAAGAATATAAGCCTCAGAATAAAGCTGCTGAGAAGCCTCGGTATATTTACACTGCTGCTGGTAACGCTGCTCATAGCGCTGATCTACAACCGTTATTATTACAGCGTAATGGACAGCGTCACGGAAACTGCTTTTGACTATACCCGTACAGCGGCCACAATGATAGACGGAGACCGGATACAGCATTACGTGGAGACAGGTGAAAAAGACGAATACTATGAAACCATACAGGATTATCTGAACGCAGCACAGCTCGAGGCAGGTATGAAGTATTATTATGTATTCGTTCCTTATGAGGATGATCTTGTCTATGTCTGGGATGCAGACCTCTACGAGGGAGCATGTGAACTGGGGCAGCATGAAGATTATATGAGCGATGAGAGCAAGGCTATGACGTTCAGCATATACCGTCAGGATCCGCCTGAGGAAATACAGACACAGGATGATGAGAAATACGGTTTCATCGCTTCGGCATACTCACCTGTATTCAACAGCGCGGGGGAACCGGTGGCTGTTGTAGGGGTCGACGTTTCCATACCTAATATACACCAGAATATGATGCGCTTCATCATCATGATGCTGCTCGGAGTGCTGTGTCTGACACTGATTTCGCAGGCGGTATTCTACAGCAGGATAGACAGCAATCTGCTCAGTCCTATCAATCTGCTTACCGAAAGCGCAAAAAAGATGGTGAGCAGTCTCGAAAGCGATGAAAAGATCGAACTGGATATACACACCGGAGATGAGCTTGAGGAGCTTGCCAATGCCATCGTAAAGATGGACGGCGACCTGAGTGACTACATAAGGCAGCTGTCGGTGGTAACAGCCGAAAAAGAGCGCATAGGTGCCGAGCTCAATGTCGCCACACAGATACAGGCTGATATGCTGCCGAGGATATTCCCGGCATTTCCTGATATTAATAACATTGATATATATGCATCGATGACTCCGGCCAAAGAGGTCGGAGGCGATTTCTACGATTTCTTCCTTGTTGATGATGATCATCTGGCTCTGGTCATCGCTGATGTATCGGGCAAAGGCGTTCCTGCCGCGCTGTTCATGGTGATAGCCAAGACGCTTATCAAAAACAGCGTTCAGTCAGGCATGAGCCCGGGAGAAGCGCTTGCTCATGTGAATGATCAGCTGTGCGAGGGAAACGAAGCCGGTCTCTTTGTGACCGTCTGGCTGGCGCTGATAGAGCTGTCAACGGGCAGGGGAATATCTGTCAATGCAGGACATGAGCATCCTGCAGTATACTCATCCGGAGGAGAGTTCGCGCTTGATGTGTACAGACATGCTCCTGCAGCCGCCGCGATGGAAGGAATGAGGTTCAGAGAAAGAGAATTCACACTGCAGCCGGGGGACAAGATCTTTGTATATACAGACGGGGCCACGGAAGCAACTGACACGGAAAATAATATGTTCGGTGAAGAGAGGCTTATCAAAGCTCTGAATGAGCATAAATCAGAAAATCTCGAAGGTATCCTGAACGGAGTCAAGCAGAGCATAGACGAATTTGTCGGTGAAGCGCCGCAATTTGACGATCTGACCATGCTTGCCTTTGAATTCCTCGGCAAATCCGAAAAATAATTAAAAACAGCTGAAAACAGCGCTGCCGTATCGCTTCGGCAGCGCTGTTTGTATACGTGCCCTTATCGGAACCTTTACCCTATATCTTTTCAATCGCAACGCCTGTCCTGCACGGCAGGTAGAGCTTGATGCCGTATCCGAATTCGGTATCGTCCGCATAGTAAACGTAGTCCTGACTGATGCGGGTCTGGCCGCCGTACGGCCAGTCATCGGTCGAAAGAGATACCTTGTATCCGCCCGGGCCTGTACGCTCGCAGTTGATGAATACCTCCTGCTGCGACCATGACGGATGCAGATTGAACGCGTACAGCACGCCGCCGCGCTCGTAGATGAGCAGCTTCTTTTCGTTGTCGATCCATATGCTGTGCGCCGGACCGCTGCAGTGGACTCTGTGAGTGTTGATGAAATAAGTCATATCGCGGTCAAAATTGGCGAGCCATTCGTATTTGTAGGCGTCGCTCCTGACCAGCGACCACTGTCTTCTTGCGTAGTTGTAGCTCCAGTTGTTGCCCTCGCGTGGAAAATCGACCCATTCAGGATGTCCGAACTCGTTTCCGATAAAATTAAGATATCCGTTTGCCGCAGTAGAGCAGGTCAGGAAGCGAATCACCTTGTGCATGTCGATAGCTCTGTCCATGCTGACACTGTGGTAATCCTTCTCCATGCCCGTGTACATTTCGGCTCCGGCGAGGCGGAACATCAGAGACTGATCGCCGACCATCGCCTGGTCGTGAGACTCCGCGTAGCCGATAGTCATTTCTCCAGGGCGTCCAGAGGTCAGCTCATGCCAGAGATAGTGCATGTTCCAGTCATCCTGCATCTGATCCTTGACCAGCTTGATCCATACATCAGGAATACCCATAGCGAGGCGGTAGTCAAAGCCGATGCCGGCATATTCGAGCGGCAGGCACATTCCCGGGAACGCGCTGACGTCCTCCGCTATGGTCATGGCCTTGTCGTTCACCTCATGTATCAGTTCGTTCGCGAGCATGAGGTAGATGCGCCCGTCGATATTGGTGTTCATCGAGAAATAAGAATCGTAGCTGTCGAAGGAGCGGTAGCCGTGATCCTCATACATCATGCTGGTCACGCCGTCAAAGCGGAATCCGTCGAAATGGAATTCGTCCTGCCAGTACCTGAGGTTGGACAGGAGGAAATGTATTACATCCTGCTTGGCATAATCGAAGACACGTGTCTGCCATGCAGGATGCCATCCGCGGCCTCCCGGCAGGAAATACTGATCATCAGTCAGATCCTGCTGGTTCAGACCCTCGCCCGGATTAGGACAGGCGTGGCTGTGGACCACGTCGAGCAGCACGGAAATGCCCATGCTGTGAGCCTTGTTGATCAGATATCTGAGATCGTCAGGAGTCCCGTAGCGGTGCGAAGGCGCGAAGAAATTTGTCACCTGATAGCCAAATGAAGCATAATACGGGTGCTCCTGAATAGCCATCAGCTGCACGGTATTGTATCCGGCGTGCCTGATCCAATCCAGCGTAGTATCGGCGAATTCACGGTATGTGCCGATGCCGCCGTGCTCCTGAGCCATGCCTATATGAGCCTCATATATCATAGGAGAATCCGGGCGCTGTCTGCCGTAAAACTCTCCGTCAGTCCATTCGAAAGGCACATCAGGCATCCATATCTGTCCGCAGAGAGTCGCCGTGGACATGTCCATGACGCAGCGTGTGATATATGCCGGAATGCGTTCATAGCAAAGCCCCAGGCGGCCTACCATGAGCTTGACGTACTGCCCGTGCCTGAGAGCGTCCCGGCCTTCGAGCTGTATCTCCCATACACCGCCGCCTATATTGGTGAGAGGATGTTCCCATTTGGACCAGCTGTTAAAATCACCGGTGAGTCATACAGCATCTGCGCCGGGCAGCCATTCGCGGAACACCCAGCCGGTCTCTGTGCGGTGAAAGCCGAAATAATTGTAACCGTTGGCAAATTCAGTCAGCGATCCGCCGCCGTTTATGCGTCCGCGCCTGTCATTATAGCGGTCGAGGTGCATGCGGATCTCACCGGAATAAGGTTCAAGGTAAGGATCCTTTTCAATCATCAGCCATAAAGCGTTGTCGACGTGTATCATATTGCTTCCCTCCATTCGCTGAAAAAAACTACTGTACAGTCCGCGCTGATTCGATATCGATTATCTCGGCAGAGCTCCCGGCGCGTCCGAATCTGTCCTCTATATCCATTTCATCCTGGGCATCAGGATAGATGCCGATGCTCAGTTTTATGCTGCCGGCCCTTTCGTCTTCATTGAGAAGGTCTGCCAGTGAATCGCGCAGATACTGGCTGGAGTCTTCCTGATGAGGGCAGTAGATCAGGAACGAAGCGCCCTCTCTCCTGCAGCCTATGCCGCCCGTCTTGCGTGCGAATTTGCTTACGATCAGACCCATGCTTCGTATCAGCAGATTGCCTAACTGGCGCCCTTGCTGCTCCTGCAGTGAATGGAACTGATCTACAGAGCAGACGATCGCGTCAAAAGCAGCTCCCTTGTAATGCCTGTCATAGCGGTGAACATAGCGAAGGAAATAATCGTAGTTGTACAGGCCAGTCAGCCTGTCGCGCTGTGTGCGCCTGATAAGATCACGATTCTCGGCCAGCTCGACGCATCTCGTGATACGGGCCTTGATGATCTCGATATCAGGGTAAGGCTTCGGAATAAAATCCATAGCGCCGATCTGCAGACAGTCAAGCTCCGCGTGCGGGTCGATTGAGACGAAGATGACCGGGATAAACATGAGATCATCATCTATCTGCATACGTGTCATCACTTCACGGCCGGACATATTAGGCATGTAGAGATCGAGCAGCACAAGCGCTATCTCATCCTTATGGCGTTTGAGCATATCCATAGCATCGACACCATCGCAGGCGTAGTAGATATCATAGTCCTCCCTGAGGAGGTCTCCGAGCATCTCGCGATTGCTCTCGACATCGTCGACGATGAGAATGTGCTTGCGTGAATTGATAACAGCAATTTCCCCGAAACTGCTGCTCTGCTGCTCTCTCTGTGAGCTGCCTTCAGCAGCTGCGTCACGCAGGCTCTTGAGCAGCTTCTTTTCCTTGTACATAAGAGAGTCCGCGCGCTCGAACACTGCCTCTATATCAGAATCCTGATTAGGGATAAAGCTCGAGCATCCGAACGAGACGACGGCCTTGCCGCGGTCGAGATTTATCAGGACCTGCCTTTCGAATTTTTCGAGCAGATCCTCCTGATTCAAATAGTCCTCGCCCTCGAGAATGGCGACGAATTCATCACCGCCGACGCGGAATACCGGACTGTGCTTGAAGCAGGTGCAGATCAGCCTGCACGCTTCTTTGATATATTCATCGCCGGCCTCGTGGCCCTGGTTGTCGTTGATAAGCTTGAGATCGTTCAGGTCGAATACGCCCACGCTGAACTCACTCACGCTGCCTTCCGCAATGCGCCTGTCCATTTCCTTTTCGGCTTCGCTATATGCGTTCTTGTTCTTTACGCCCGTCAGAGTATCTATCGTAGCCATGCGTCGAGCTGCCGTAAGGTCGCTTGCTATCTTCTTTTCCTGGCGTATCTGAGCATCCTCATCCAGCAGACCTATGATAAGCCTGGTCTTTCCTTCCTCTTCAAACATGGAGGCCTTGAGTCTTACATAGAGAGGGACGCTGCCGTTTATCATGCGGTAATCCAGCAAAAAAATGCCGTCCTGCTCTATGGAGCTGAGGACATTGTCCTTTGTGAACTGTGAATGGAAGAGATCCTGATCCTCAGGGTGGATGACCTTATGACTGTCGTCATAGGCGGCTCTGAAAAAGTCATCTCCGGTTTTGTTCAGTCCGAACTCATCGTAAAAGCTCTTAAAGGTGTATTCATTGTACTGCCCGGTCTCGGGATCAATCAGGTAAAGAACGATCAGGTTGTTGTTGAGCGCGCTGAACCGCATATAAGCCCTGTGGTCCTCAACCGCATGCTGAGCGGCGATCCTGTCCCTGACCTGGGTATCGATGTTGTTGACGCCGATGATAATATGGTGGTCATCCTCGATGCTTCGGGTCGCTTTGAGACTGACATAGACAGGCTGACCGTCTATGAGGAGCCTGTATTC
Organism: Mogibacterium sp.; assembly: GCA_017433945.1. Lineage (GTDB taxonomy): Bacteria > Bacillota > Clostridia > Peptostreptococcales > Anaerovoracaceae > Crickella. The sequence goes on from JAFRGH010000033.1 coordinate 20,115, forward strand.
CATGACAAAATGACCATGCTTGTCCACTTCGGATATCAGCGTATCTCTGACGAGAGCATCTGCGAATCTTTGCTGATCCTCCGAGTAAATATAGATGCGCGCGTTTTTCTGACTCTCACCGAAAAAATCAGTGCCTTCGGTCTCCTTAGCTCGGTGGCCCGCCTCGGTCCTGGAGCCGTATTCAATGTAATCTCCTGTCTCCAGGTTCACGGAATAGAGATTGAAATAATCATCCGAAAGCGCGTCAACGATGCTCTCGTAGACCGCTCTGGAGCTTATAGCCCTCTGATATTCCGCTCTTACCTGTTCAAGCTCCTGCTGCAGCCTCAGCTGCTCATCATCAGCTGCGTGATTTGCTGTATGTTCCATGTTAATGTCTGTAAATTTTTGCTTTTCTATCGATATATTGAGAATTACTATCGTTTGAAATTTTATCACATACAGAAGCTTAATAGTATACATAAATAATGAACAGTTTCCCGCTCACTGAATTGTTACGATCCACCGGAGTCTATACCCTCCCATAAAAAATTTATAAAATTTAGTATACATATTCGGCCTGTTTATATTATGATATGAGATATGTTAAGCACAAAGATCCGTACAGGCAGAATCCTTTGTCTTTTGCTGATATCGGCGCTGGTATCAGTGTCTTTTGCTGCGTGCTCCGGGCAGGGAAACAGTGCCGGCGGCAAAGGGGGAGAGACCGCTAATGCGGGCAGCGCTTCGGCTTCGACCGATGACTACATCGTCTCGGTCTGGGATGAGCCGTCTACCGTGGACTTTCAGTGCACCACCCTCTATTACAATACCGCATACTGCGTTTTCGACCGCCTCGTCAGGATGGAGAGCGGACATAACGATCTCGCAGTCATCAGGCCGTCCCTCGCCGATTCATGGGAGATCTCGGATGACGGACGCGAATATACATTCCATCTGCGCGAGGGCGTCAGATTCAGCAACGGATCAGAGCTCACTTCGTCGGATGTACTGTATACCATTACAAGGCTTCTGACACATCCGGAGTCGAGCAACAGAGACATAGCCGAATGCATACTCGGAGCTGAGGAACTCGAGAACGGCAAGAGCGGTACAGCCAGCGGCTCCGGCACCGCGAATACAGGAACGCTCAAAGGCTTCAAAATAATAGACGATCTTGATTTCACCATTACCCTCGATGAGCCGTATGAGGCTTTCCTGGCCGCGCTCTCGATGCCAGGAGCCTCGATACTGGACGAAGAGACCACCGAAGCGGCAGGCGATGATTTTGGTAAGGACGCGGAATCGACCATAGGTACCGGACCTTTCATACTCAAAAGCTGGGAAAAAGGCAAGGGCATGCTCTTCGAAGCGAATCCGGAATGCTGGGCAGGCGCGCCTGCAAGCGCCGGGCTTGATGTGCGTTTCGTACAGGACTCGGAAGAAGTGCGCAAGCTCTTCGATGACGGCAAGCTCGATATCATGGACCTCAGCGATATCGACAGCGCTTCCGAATACTACATACATGGAGATATATACAAGGACAGGCTTTACAGCGCCCCGCAGGTGGGGATCAACTATATAGCGCTCAACGAATCAAAAAAACCTCTCGATGACGTGAGAGTCAGAAAAGCTCTGCAGCTTGCCCTTGACAGGACCATGCTCCTCAGCTCGATATACGGAGGCAGAGGACAGGTCGAAAACGGGATCTACCCTCACGGGCTCTACGGCTTCGATCCGGATCTGGAAGCGATCCCGTACGATATAAAAGAGGCTGCGTCTTTACTGAGTCAAGCCGGTTACGCGGACGGCTTCGAGCTTGATTTCAGCGTGCGGACATCATCAACGCGGAGCGAGATGGATATGGTCAGGATGATAGCCGATATGTGGAGCGAGATCGGAGTGAAGACAAATATACATGTCCTCGAAGATGATGAATTCATGGAGCTCAGGAAAAAGGGCGAGCTTGCATGCTACCAGGCGACCTGGATCGCGGACTACAACGACCCGGATAATTTTGTCTATACATTCTTCGGAAACAAGGCCAATACCCTCGACCGAAGCCTCTGCTACACTGACGAGGATGTGATGAAAAGAGTGCGCAGAGCAAGAACGATACAGGATCCTGAAAAGAGGATAGAGGAGTACAGAGAGCTCGAAAGGATAATAGTGCAGGAGGACTGCGCTTGGGTGCCTCTCCTGTCCAGGACGAGATATTATGTGGTCTCTGAGAGGCTCGAGGGATTCCACGTCGCGTGGACAGGCAGATATTTTATCAATTACCGCGATATGTCAGTCAGCAGTACAAAATAGCATACGGCATTACGGAGCAAAGACAGCACGATGGATCTTCGTTCATTAAACTTCCATTCAATCAGAGCTAAGATAATCGGCATAACTATCACCGCGATACTCACCACCGTGGTGGCTATTTATTTTGCCTGCTTTTCGACTGTACAGGTCGAAAATGACCGTCGGGCAGTGGAACTTATGAACCTGATCACAGCCGATACCGCCAATACCGCCGAAAAATATCTGGAAAGCATACAGCGGTCCGTTGAGGCGGCGGCAAGCATGGCCGGGGACAGCCTTAGCAGCGTCACGCTTATCGACAATGCCGCGGCCGGCGATTATCTCAAGCCAAAGGAAAGAACGGACGAGCAGAACGCCGCGCTCGATGCATATCTCGAGAAATACTGCAGCAGGCTGCAGGAATCCTTCGGCAGCTTCGCTGACAGGACGTACGGCGCGGTGTCGTATTTTTACTGCATCAATCCGGAGATAAGCGACAGCGTGCACGGCTTTTACTACGCCAAATCAGGCAAGGCAGGATATACCGAGAGGGCTCCTATAGACGCGTCTCTTCTCGATGCCGGCGATATTGAGCACAGCACCTGGTATTTCACACCGATAGAGCGGGGACGTCCGTCATGGATCGGACCTTACAGATCGAGCATGCAGACCGATCAGCAGGGCGAAGAGATATGGTTATGCTCATATGTCGTTCCCGTATACAAGGCGGGCATGCTCATAGGCGTGATAGGCCTGGATATCCCGGTCGACACCCTGATATCGCAGCTCCGTGATGTCCATGTCTATGAGAGCGGCTACGCATGCCTCTTGAATGAAGAGGGCCTCGTTATCTACCACCCTGAATACGAGACGGGATCCGTAGCCGAAAAATATGAGACCTTTATCAGGGAAAAACTGCTGCAGAACAAGAGCAGCGGAGACGATCTGATACGCTATGACGACGGCGGCACAGAGCGCCAGCTGTCGTATACGACTCTTTCAAGCGGTATGAAGCTTGTAGTTACGGCACCTGTCGCGGAGATCTCAGCATCCTGGAGACAGCTTTTCAGCTTTATAGTCATCATCACGGTTCTTGTGCTGATGCTGTTCGCTGTGCTGACCTTTGTCATCGTGAGCCGCATCATGCAGCCGCTTGCCGACGTCACCGAGGCGTCGCAGCGCCTTGCGGCAGGTGACTATGAGGCAGAGCTCAGCTACGACAAAAAGGATGAGCTCGGTGTGCTGACACGCAATTTCTCAAGAATGAGAGACAAGCAAAAAGAAGCGATAGAGGATCTGAACCGCCGCGCATATACCGACGCGCTTACAGGCCTGCCGAACATGCGCCATTTCTTCACGCTCGCCGAAAACGAGAAAAAACGCCTCAATGCAGAGGGCCGCAAAGCTGTCATGCTTTACATGGACCTCATCGGAATGAAGGATTACAATACACAATTCGGCTTTGACGAGGGAGACCGTCTGCTGATCGAAATCGCCAATATGATAGAGGCGCATTTCGGCTATAGCTGTGTATGCCGCTACGGTGACGACCATTTCGCGGCTGTGACGAGCGCCGACGGCGTTGCCGGCAGGATAGAGAATCTGCTTGATGCCTGCAGCAGGGCGAATAACGGCAATTCGCTGCCTATGGCAGTCGGCATATACCCTGACAATATAGAAGATGTGAACGTGAGCATCGCCTGCGACCGCGCCAAGTACGCGGCCGACGCAAACAGAGGCGCGTACATGTCAGGCTTCTACAGATTCGATGCCTCCATGCTCGATGAGATCGAAAACACGAGATTCATCATCGGCAGGCTCGATCGCGCCCTTGAAGAGGGGTGGATCAAGGTGTATTACCAGCCGATAGTAAGCTCGGAGAGCGGCCGGATATGCGATGTAGAGGCACTCTCGAGATGGGTGGATCCGGAAAAGGGCTTTCTTTCACCGGCTGAGTTCATCCCGGTGCTCGAGAACTCGAGGCTCATATACAAGCTGGATCTCTATGTGCTTGACCGCATCATTGAGAATATAAAGAGGCAGGAGGCGGCAGGACACAGGACGGTTCCGCATTCGGTCAACCTATCGAGATCTGATTTTGACAGCTGCGACATAGTTGAAGAAATCCGCAGGCGCGTCGATGATGCCGGAGTATCGCGCGACATGCTCACAATAGAGATAACCGAGAGCATAGTAGGAAGCGATTTTGAATTCATGAAGGAACAGGTCGAGAGGTTCCGCAGACTCGGATTCAAGGTCTGGATGGACGATTTCGGCAGCGGCTACTCGTCGCTCGACGTGCTGCAGGATATCCGCTTCGACCTGCTCAAATTCGACATGAGATTCTTAAGGCGCGCCGACGAGAGCGACGAAAGCAGAGTCATTCTCAGGGAACTGACAGTAATGGCCGGGGAACTCGGCATGGACACCCTCTGCGAAGGCGTGGAAACGGCCACCCAGGCCGCTTTCCTCAAAGAGATCGGCTGCGGCAGACAGCAAGGCTACCTCTACAGCAAACCCGTGCCGTACGAAGAGCTTGAAGCAAAGATACAGTTTGCCGGTGAGATGGAAGAGCAAAGAAATGAGTGATAACCTGAGCGTGACAGTTGAAAAATGCTTAGACAGTCACATATCTACAAAAACTGCAGACAATTCGCCTGCAGTTTTTATTGAGTAAATCTATATTGCGGAATAGAAGAAAATGAATAAAGTCGGATATTTGTATATGTGGTACAATATCTGTAAAATACAGCTTACTCAAATATATTTTGTGTAAGCTGCTCCGAAAGCAGACTGAAAAGCGAAAGCTTTGATTCCGGGTTCCTCCTGCATTCAAGACGTATCATGCTTTGCGCCCGAAGTGATTCCGCATATCTGAAAAAACTGGTAGGAGATATGCTGAAGCAGGTATGGTTCGATGCATTATCAATCAGAGAAGAACTGCTGTCCGAAATTGAAAGGCTGGAGGCCGAGTTTATCTTCGCCGGATTGGTTCATGACGTATACTGCTGTGACGCAACCTGCAGTTGACATATTGAAAGCCTGATTGGTAGAGTGCAACCCGCAAAAACTGTAAATTACAGTTGCAAGCAAAACTGTAAGCGATCTAATCAGGAGGAAGTGAAATGATACTGGCAGACAAGATAATAGAAAACAGAAAGAAAAACGGCTGGTCGCAGGAAGAGCTCGCAGACAAGCTGGGCGTATCGAGGCAGTCGGTTTCCAAGTGGGAAGGCGCTCAGGCTGTACCTGATATGAAGAAGATAGTTATGATGTCGGAACTGTTCGGCGTCAGTACGGATTATCTGCTGAGAGATGATATACAAACTGCGGATCCCGGCGAATCCACGCCGGTGGACAGGGGTCTTGAGGAAGCTGTCAGAAGCGTATCCATGGAAGAGGCAGCTGCGTTTCTTGAGAATAACGGAAGAGCGGCATCACGTATTTCTACAGGAGTGATGATGTGCATACTGGCGCCTGTATTCCTGATCGTTTTGGGCGGACTTGCCGAGGCGGATCTCATCGGAATAACTGATGCCTACGCCGAAGCGGGCGGAACAGCGATGCTTATAATAACGGTCGCTGCCGCAGTCGGTCTGTTTGTAAGAGAGGGCATGCGCGGTAAACCGTATGAATACCTCGACAATACTGCTATTGATACAGAGTATGGAGTCAGCGGTATGGTTAAGGAACGGAGGGACAATTATGCCGAAAAGCACAGCAGACTGTTGATACTCGGAATAATGATGTGTATTATTGGTGCAGTACCGATGCTGATCATGGAAATGACGAGGTATTCCAACAATACTGATGTGCTGCCTATCGTCGGCGTGGCCTCGATGCTGACCATAGTAGGTGTCGGCGTTAAGTTAATAGTACTCACATGCATAAGGCATGGCGGCTATGACAAGCTGCTTGAAGAAGGCGATTATTCGAGACTCAACAAAAAAGCCGGCAGGTATGACGGAATTTACTGGGCCATCGCGGTCGCTGTGTATCTTGGCTGGAGCTTTGTGACAATGCGCTGGGAGATCACATGGATCGTCTGGCCTGTTGCAGGAGTGCTCTATGCGGCATACAGAGAAATAATGAAAGCTATCGTTCGGGCAGGATCATAAAGCTGAGGAAGCAGGGTAAGAATTAGGGAGACTGGGATTGGAAGCAATTAAAAAGAATTACAGCTTGACAGAGCAGACATGTGATGAGACTGCTGAACTCATCGCGGAGTTTTGTGACAAAGTCGGAACAGATAATAAGGATGCACTGAGATACAGGCTGTCTGCGGAGGAATGCCTGCTGTACTGGATGGATAACGGTCTCAGGGACTGCAGACTCAATGTTCAGATGGGTAAATTTCTCCGGACTCCGTATATCCAGATAGAGGCTGAGGGCAGAGCCCTCAATCCGTATTCGGAAGAAAACGAGGACTACGGCACATATACAAAAAGTGTCCTTGTCAGTCTCGGACTCGATCCTGAATACAGCTATCTCAAAGGACGAAACCGCGTAAGGTACAGAATAAAGAGGAAGCCTCTCGGACAGCTCACTCAGCTTGCCATAGTAATAGTATCGGCCGCTTTCATAGGCCTTTTGGGCGTGTACGCCTTCCCTGAATCCGTCAGGGCGGCAATTCTTGCTTACCTGATTGATCCTCTGTACAACACATTCTTCAACATACTTGGCTGTATCGCCGGACCAATGATCTTCCTTTCGGTCGCATGGGGAGTATACGGCATAGGCGATGCCGCCACCTTTGGAAGGATAGGCAAGAACATGATGCTCAAATATGTGGGCCTGGTCATGCTGGCATCGGTCTGCTCGGCGGCGTTCTTTCCTGTTCTCGGCCCGTCTTTATCAGGGGGCGGCGGCGACGGAGGCCAGTATGAATCCATATCCGGACTCATACTCGGCATTTTCCCGTCTACCATAGTGGAGCCGTTTGAGACCGGAAACACTCTCCAGATCATATTTATTGGAATAGTGATCGGCATAGCTCTTCTATATCTCGGCAGGCAGACAAGCTCGCTTGCACGGGCGATCGAGCAGGTGAATATACTGGTGCAGTTCCTGATGGAGATAATTAGCAGACTTGTGCCCTTCGTCATATTCCTGGTCATAGTCAATATGATCTGGTCGGGGAGCCTTTCGGTAGTGGCAACTGTGTGGAAATTGCTTCTGGTGCTTGCGGCAGCGTTTCCGGCTGCGGCAGCATTGTTTACCCTGTACACTGCAGCCCGTCACAGGGTAAATCCGGCGGTCCTTGTCAAAAAGAGCATTCCGACAGTCCTTATAGCGTTCACAACGGCTTCATCTGCGGCAGCGTTTGGAAGCAATGTGTCTACATGCGAGAAACAGTTCGGCATCGACCAGTCGCTGATAAGATTCGGCATTCCTCTCGGAATGGTCATGCATAGGCCGATCACGGCAATATATAACACCCTGCTGATATTCTTCTTTGCAAACAGGTTCGGCGTAAGCTGCTCGATAGGGTGGATATGTGTCGCCGTATTCATTTCCGCGATCGTATCGATAGCAACACCCCCTATCCCGGGCGGAGGTGCTATAGCGTATTCTGTTCTGTTTTCACAGATGGGAATACCTGAAGCGGCTCTGGCTGTCGCTCTGGCGATGGATCTGATAATGGATTTTGTGATAACCGCCATGGAGATGTATGTGCTGCCGCTGGCTCTGATCAATATTTCCGCCGGACTCGGACTGATCGATGAGGACACACTGAGATCCGCATCACCGCAGGCCCGGTAGATATCGCAGCAGCATTTCTGCAGCAGCGTCGTCCGAAGTACCCTGGGCGTAGAGGAGGCAATTGCCGCATGAGGCAGTTGCCCGTTTTTTTGTGCGACCAATACCCGAAGTATATGGAATAAAGGCGATACTGTGGTATTATATGATTGTATACTTTATGCGCTAAATGGAGGTGTATATATGGCATTGTACATGAAAGATATTTTTGCAGCTATTGCTGTTGTCTTTAATGCGATCCCTATGGCTATGTTTTCGCTGTCATATGGATTTGCTGCATTCCCTACAGCCCTCGGATTCATTGTCGGCGGCTTTGGCATGCTCCTGACTCACCAGATAGCGCCGATCTCGCTGCAGGCAGAGAGTATCGTGCTGGCAGGAACCATCAGTCATGACCGCAACGAAAGGCTGAACATCATCTTCTACAGCGGTATCGTAATGGCGATCCTGGGAATATGCGGAGTGCTTACAAAAACCATGGATTTTATCGGCCCGTGCATCTTGAACGCCATGCTGGCCGGAGTAGGCCTGATGCTGGCGAAAGCAGGATTTGACATGCTAAAGCAGAACCGATTTGTTTCAGGAATATCCATGGCATCTGCCCTGATAACCTATTTTGCGACCAATGATCTTATCTGGACTATCGCAGTCTCTGTCATTGTCAGCGATATTGCATATCTTATAAGGACCAAGGTTACAGGCGAACAGGGCAGTACTCTGGAAGTCGACATGAGCAAGGAAAAGCTGATTCCGCTGAAGCTGACCGTAAATGCGCATATCATACGCAGCGTGCTGGCTGTCTGTACTCTGCAGATAGGCGGAAATATCGCATACGCGACCATTACGGCGGGTATTGCCGGAGAAAAAGCGAATGTCGATGCCATTACCGTCTATTCCGGTCTGGCGGATTCGGCAAGCGCGTTCTTTGGCGGCGGTCCGGTGGAGGCGATCATCAGCGGCACCGCAGCGGCTCCTCATCCGATGCTCGCGGGACTGATGCTCGTTGCGATCGTGTCAGCGATTTTTCTTACGAAAACTATCACAAGACTGGCTAAGCATATTCCTGCGGAAACTATATCGGGCTTCCTGTTCGTGCTCGGCGCGTTTGCGGTATTCCCTGAAGACGCAAAAGCCGCGCTAAGCGAAGACCCTGTTGTAGGATCATGCGTTATCATAGTCACAAGCTTTTCCGATCCGTTTATCGGAATGCTATCAGGCATCGCGCTCAAATACGGAATGATGTTCCTCGGAGCATAATCATGCTGATATATCAGCGGCAGACCGCGGAGTCTGCCGCTGTTTTTTTGAGCACAAAAAGATGGTTGATGCTCATAGGTTTACATGTTATCTTAAATAAGTCAGACATGATAAGAATGTGAAATGTTTGTCAAAAAAACGGGATGCGTATCCGGAGGAAGGAAAAGAAGGTTATTACTAATGAAAATCTTAATAACTACTGATCTGTATACTGTAAAAACAAACGGTGTAGTAACATCGGTAAACAATTTAACTGACGGGCTCCGCAGGAAAGGGCACGATGTAAGGATACTCACCTTATCCGATAACGCCTGGAGCTATGTACAGGATGATGTGTACTATATTGGATCATTTCCTTTGGGTAAGGTATATCCGGGAGTCAGGGGCGCTTTCCCGCACAGAAACCATATTCTGAATGAGCTGATAGAATGGTGCCCGGATATCATACACAGTCAGTGTGAGTTCTTTACATTTCAGTTCGCAAAGCTGATATCGAAGCGCTGTGATGCCCCGATCGTTCATACCTACCATACACTGTATGAGAGCTATGTCGGATATCTGGGAATACCGGAAGCAGCTAACAAAAAGATCGTAAAGCTTTTATCGAAACGCCGCTTAAAGGCGGCTGAGACCATAATAGCGCCGTCGCAAAAGACCCTTTCGGTCCTCAAAGGCTACGGCATGGATCAGGATATAGAGGTCGTTCCTACGGGGATCTCCATCGATCAGCATCTTGAGAGGTATTCCGCGGAAAAGAAAAAGGAACTGCGAAGAGCCATAGGCATCCGTGAGGATGCGTTCGTACTCATCAGTATAGGACGTCTCGGAAAAGAAAAAAACATAGATGAGCTTCTGATCGGTATGTCCAAGGTTATCGATGAGAATCCGGATGTGATACTGCTGATCGTCGGAGACGGCCCGGATCGGAAGGAGCTGGAAAGGCATGTCAGAAATCTCGGGCTGGAAAATAACGTGGATTTTACTGGCGCGGTTCCGCCAAAGGATGTTCACGCGTATTATCAGATCTCAGATGTCTTTGTCAGCGCGTCTACCAGCGAAACGCAGGGACTGGTGTTTATTGAAGCAGCGGCAAACGGTTTGCCTTTTATCTGTCACAGGGATTCCTGCCTGCGGGGAATAATAGATGAGAACCAGAACGGATTCTGCTACGAAACGATTGAGGAATTTCAAAATGCCTTTGCGCAGTGCCTGAATTGCAAGGGCTTTCGTGAGAACGCATCGGAGATAAGCAGAAAAAACGCGTTGAAATACGGCAAGCAGCAGTTCGCTGACCGTATCGAGCATGTATATTATTCTCTTGTGCCGCAGGAGCGCAGAGGAATGGCGCGGGACGAGATCATACATTAGAAAAGAAGGTCTGTATGATGAATACAGCGCTCTATTCTATACCCAATGCCTCGTACTTGTCCTCAAACAGCATATGGATATTTTTGCGTATCCTTTCATCTGTTCCTGCATCGGCCTGATTGTCCTCTCCGATCTCTATATAATAACGGATCAGCGCATCGGCGATCATATCGCAGTAATCTATCAGCTGCTCCAACACATAGGATGTATCTGTAAACTGATTATCCGGGTTAATTTCCAGTCCTTTTTCATGTGCTCTGCGGATATAACGCTTTTTTACGATAGAGGCGAGCTCCATGATCTCTTCTCTGTAACAGCGTATAGTCTGTGAGATCGAATTCGATTTTGCCGTGAACCCTTTTGTGGTCAGCTGTATGATCTCCTGGATAGAACCGCCGAGAATACTCATTTCCTTTCTTCCTTTCTCAGTGACGTCATCCTCGTATCCCGCGGATCTGCTGCTCATATCGCGCATCCTCTCCACCAGTTTTCCCATCCTTCCGAAAGCGGTATTGGCAGTTGAAATGAGCTGGAGATAAGCTCTGCCCTCTCTGTCTACATCACGTTCCGATATCTGCATCAGATATTCGTCGATCTGCGCCTGGTATTTTGCAGAACGTTCACATAATATGCCCGTCTGCTGCGGATCACCCGTTTTATCGATGACCGATAAGAATGCGTCATCAACAGCTCTGGACAGGAGAGTGACCGCTGTATTTGCCTGTTCTATGGCGATATCCGGGGTCACGAGGAGGTTGCTGTCGAGCATGGTAAGCATGTTGGCCTGATCCTGTTTTTCTCTCTCGCTGAGCGGAAGAGTGCGCATAGCGAGCGATACGAGAACTTTGGACAGCGGCAGCCATACGGCGCATCCGAGCAGGTTCACAAGAGTGTGGAATACCGGGATACCTATTCCCCCGACATCACTGCCGAGAAATGAAAAGCCCAGAATGTAATTCAGCGAATAGAACACCACCATAAAAGGAACAGTCTTGAGAAGGTTGTAGTACAGATTTATCAGCGCAGTTCTCTTCCCGTTGTTTGATGCTCCGAGCGATGAAAGCATAGCGGTCACGCATGTGCCTACCTGAGCGCCGCAGATAAGCGGGATAGCCATTCCGAAGGTGATTCCCATAGACAGCGCAAAGGCCTGCACGATACCGATAACGGCATCCGAGCTCTGGATGAGCATGGCAAAGGCGCATGCGAACAGGAATCCAAGGACCGGGTTAGTAAAGCTTACAAGAGTTTTGCTGATGGCAGGAACATTCCTGAGCGGCGAAACTGCCTGGCTCATGAGATTCATTCCTATCATCATGACGGCAAATCCGAGAAGGACAGACCCTACAGTCCGCTTCTTTTCCGATTTGCAGAACATCTTCATCGCGACTGCGATAATAGCCAGAAACGGGGAAAAGGTGCTTGGCTTTATGAGAGTCATTATCAGCGACTTTCCGTCTATCGCGTTCAACGATAAGACCCAGGCGGTCGCCGTTGTCCCCAGATTGGCTCCGATGATAAGTCCTGCCGCTTTACCGAGCTCTATGAGTCCCGAATTGACAAGACCTACAGACAGCACGGTAATGGCAGATGACGACTGTACGATAGCAGTCACTACAGTACCGAATATGAAAGCGAAAAAGCGGTTCTTCGTAATATTTGGATCTTACGCAAAGTAGGTGAAATCAGCAGTTAATGCAAAGAAATAAAGATACCAAATGCGGTATCTTTTTTCTTTTGCAGCGATTCGGTCAGACAGGCGTGCTCGTTTTCGCCGCCCCCCCCTTTGCAGCAGGAATCCCGCCCCGACTCGCACGCGTGATAGCTTTCAGAAAACA
>JAFRGH010000005.1 GCA_017433945.1 Mogibacterium sp.
AATACTTAATGATAATGAAATAATGAAGAGGAGAAGAAGAGAAGCAGAGAAGAATATGAATCTTATCGAACAATACGGACGTGGTCTTGAAATACCTAAGGATGAAATGACTGCTCTCGAGAGAGACAGGCTGCTGAGCGAGGGCAAGGAGGTCGACCGCATCATGTGCTGCATCGACACCGGTGAGACTCTCGCGCCGATGATAGGCCTCAAGGTAAAGGACTATTATTTCTCATCACAAAAGATGCTCGAGCTCGAAGAGTATATCTATGACACCTTCCACTCCGACGGAGCGGGGCTCTCGACAACACTTAGAGGTATGGCCGAGGCAATGGGATCCAAGATCAAATACTATGATCACAATATAGCACAGCTCGAAAAGCCTGCACTCGCGAGCCTTGATGATGTCGACCAGGCAAAGCTCGTCGATGTGGACAAGGACGGACGTCTGCCGATAATACTCGAGGGGCTGAGGCTCGTAAAGGCAAAGCTCGGCGACAAGGTTCCTGTAAGCGGCACAGTCACAGGCCCGTTCACTATCGCGGCTATGGTAGTCGGGACCGAGAACCTGCTGATCGGCATGATCAAAAAGCCTGACAAGGTAAAGCAGCTGATGGAGGTCATCACCGAGAACAACGAGAGATACATCGCGAGGATGCTCGAGATGGGTATAGGCGTTGGTTTCGCTGATCCTGTAAGCACTACATCGCTTCTCAGAGTCAAGCAGTACCGCGAGTTCTCACTGCCGTACTTCCAGCACAACGTTGATTTCATAAAGAAAAACGGCGGCGGATGCGGCCTTCATATCTGCGGCGGAAGCCGCAAGCTCTGGGAGGATCTGAACGAGACAGGAATAGGCTGCTTCGGACTCGACAACATCGAGGATCTCGAAGAGGCCAAGGAAGTCCTCGGACCTCACATGGCTATTCAGGGAAATGTTCCTCCTGTAGATGTGATCAGGCTCGGCACTCCTCAGGATGTACTGAGATCAAGCAAGGAATGCATACGCAAGGCCTGGGATTCACCTAACGGATTCACCCTGACATCAGGCTGCCAGACACCTATGGATACTCCGGCAGAGAACCTGCAGGCCATGATGGACGCAGCAAGGATATTCGGCAGATACCCGATCGACAGAGAGCTGCTCGAAGCGGAAATGTAAGCAAGCGGTTCGCGAGTCAATGGGAACGGGACGTCCCATTGACTCGTCCCGGCTGACTCACGTCCCCGTTGACTTATTTACAGCATCTCGAAGGCGTCGCTGTGTCCGACGCCGTATTTTTTGTCGGCTTTTATCAGGTACTGCATGGCCTTGACTGCGGTCTGCACAGGCAGTCCGGTATCGTGGACCTGTTCGTTTTCAAGGCCGGTTTTCGCTCTCTCCTGATTGGCTATGCAGAGGAAGCATGCGCCTACTCTTACCCTGCGGAACGCGCCGGTAATGAAGAGGGCCGCGGATTCCATTTCTGAGGCCAGACAGCCCATGCTGAGCCACGCATCCCATTTGTACATGAGCTCCGGACCGACAGGGTGCTTCGACGCCTCATGCTGACCGTAGAACGAATCCTTGCTCTGGACTACTCCTATGTGATAATTTCCTCCGATATGCCTTATCGCCTTTATCAGGGCGTAGGTGACCAGAGGGTCCGACACGGCCGGAAACTCTATCGGAGCGTATTCCTTGCTCGTGCCTTCCATTCTTATCGAGCCGGTCGCTATTACGACATCGCCTCCCTTAACATCCATCTGCATGCCGCCGCAGGTACCAACGCGGATAAAAGTATGCGCTCCGAGGTTCGCAAGCTCCTCGAGAGCGATCGAGGCCGAAGGGCCGCCGATGCCGGTGCTGGTGACGCTGACCTTGACCCCGTCGATAAAACCTGTATATGTCGTATATTCGCGGTTCGTACCGACATAGTACGCATCATCAAGAGACGCGGCGATCTCCTTGCAGCGCCCCGGATCACCCGGCAGTATGATGTATTTGCCGATTTCATCCGGACTGAGTCCTATGTGGTACTGTTTTCCTGAGCCTTCAGTATAATCTACCATGATAACGCCTCCATTCAGTAACGTCCCCGTTCATTAACGTTTCAATTCAGATCGATCGTCTTTTTGTACATCTCTACAATAGCACAATGCGTGACCGCTTACAATTAGTCCGGCAGCCAATTGATATGCATGGAGCTATGGCCGGCTAGGTACTTTGACGAGTATTAACCGGCTTACTGTGTGGGTTTGCTGAACGTTCTTTAAGAGCGCTGGCATTAGCCTTGCATGTGCGCTATAATCACAAGGCATAATTGTGCGCATGGAGGAGTTGTTCTGTAAAATGATAGAATTCAGGAACGTTACAAAGAGATTCGGAAACAATATCGGTCTTATAGACGCGACTGTCCACATAAACAGGGGTGATTTCGTATTCCTCGTCGGACCGAGCGGAGCGGGAAAGACTACATTTATAAGGCTGATACTCAAGGAGATAGAGCCGGATAAGGGCAGGATCATGCTTGCCGGAAGAGATATAACACACCTTGGACGCAGGGAGATCCCCGGGATAAGGCAAAAGATCGGAATGGTGTTCCAGGATTTCAGACTGCTTGAAAAGAAGACCGTGTATGAAAACGTGGCTTTCGCGATGGAGGTCCTTCACAAGAGCCGCAGGGAGATCAGGGAGAGAGTGCCGTTCGTGCTCGACCTGGTTGATATAGCGGACAAGGCCGACAGATATCCGGATGAGCTGTCTGCCGGAGAGCAGCAGAGAGTAGGAATAGCCAGGGCTCTTGTTAATCAGCCGAGAGTTCTGATCTGTGACGAGCCTACAGGAAATCTCGATCCTGTCACCGCCATGGATATCATGGAGATCCTTGATAAGATCAATGTCCGCGGCACTACCGTGCTGATGGTAACACACGCCAGGGACATAGTGAACAAGATGAATAAGCGCGTAGTAGCCATAGAGAACGGACGGATAGTCCGTGACGAGGAGGGCCGCTACGGATTCAAGCATCCTCAGGATGTGGAGGAAAACATCGCTGTACCGGAATACGGAGCTTTTATGGACAGTGAAAAAGCGGCTGATCTGGAGCAGCGCCAGACTATGTACATGGAGCAGTCGATACAGATGATACAGCCGAGCCGTACGGCGGTGCTGCATGAAGGCGCCGACGCGTCGGAGCTCGGAAACCTGCAGAATCTGCAGTCTGCAGTGATAAAGACAGATGACTCGGCTGTTGATGACATGCTGAGCCAGTACCTTGACGGAGGGGAGGACAAATACCTATGAGCAGACCGGGTTATAACCTCAAACAGGCCTTCTCCCAGATGGGACGCAACAAGGGAATGTATTTTACATCGGTACTGGCTATAACGGCGATGATGCTGATACTGGGGCTGTTCTTTGTAGCCTTTGTCAACGTGAATCTGTTTGCGGCTACTATAGAGAGCGATTACAACGTCCTGCAGGTGTACCTTAAGGAAAATGTAAAAGAAAAAACGGCGGCAAAGGCTCGCGAAACAGTTGAAACGATGCCCGGAGTCGAGCATCTCGAATATGTATCGAGTGATGAAGCGCTCGATACTCTGCAGCAGAGATGGGGAGACAACGGATACCTTCTGGAAAATCTTCCGGAGAATCCTCTGCCGCAGTCATTCACGGTATACGTCTCTGACAAGGAGGCCGCCAACCGGGTAGCAAACGACGTACTCGAGATCAAGGGCGTGGACGATGTGGTCTATTATCAGGATACGATAGAGAAGCTTGCGAAGCTTTCGCATTTTATTGAGATCGGCTCGATCGTGGTAATGGCGTTCCTCGTAATAGTTTCGATAATCATAGTCGCGAATACCATCAAGCTGACGGTATTCAATCGTGAAAAAGAGATAGGGATAATGAAGTACCTCGGCGCGACTGACTGGTTCGTCAGAGCTCCGTTTATCTGGGGCGGGATCATAGTCGGCATGATCTCAGCAGGGCTTGCCGCCGGTCTGACCTATCTCATATACAGCAAAGTGACCGAAATAATCGGAGAGGATATTTCGAGAATTTTGTCCGTGACGGTCGTGCCTGCGGACTATCTGACATATAATGTGCTGATCATTTTCCTGTGCATAGGTGTCAGCATAGGAATATGCGGAAGTATTATCTCCATAAGGAGATTCTTAGACAGATAAAGAACAGGGAGAAACGGAAATGCGTACTGAGTATAAAAAAGCTGTGACAGCTGCAGTGCTGGTGGCGGCGCTTATCGGCGGAGCAGTCTTTGTATCACCTGTAAAGCCGCTGGTATCATCGTTTGCGGTTACTCAGGAGGAATATGATGCCGCGCATGCTGCGGCTAAGGAGGCTGCAGCTGCGACAGAGGCAAAAAAAGCAGAAGCCAAAGAAGCAGCAAAAAAAGCTGCTGCTGCTACCCAAAACCTTGAGGAAGCGGAAGCCAGACTGAATTCTCTTACCGGCCAGGTCGAGGCAAAAAAAGCAGAGATAGCCGATACAAGAGTAAAAATGGAAAAGAAGGAGCAGGAGATAGAGGCTCAGAACGATGCTCTGAACGACCGTCTTACTGCTATGTACAAGACAGGAACTGCGGGCTTTGTGGATGTCATCCTGAATTCGGAGGATGTGGACGACCTGCTCACCAATGTCGGCATGGTACACAAGATACTCGAAAGCGACCAGGAGCTCCTCAAAAAACTGCAGGAGGATTATAAGGAACTGAAACAGCTCAAGGCTGAGCTTGAAGAACAGGAGATAGCTCTCGAGGCAGCTCAGGCTGAAGCGGCAGAGCTCAAAAAGATGTATCAGGCAGAGGCTGACAAACTCAAAGCTATGGAGGATGAGCTGGAGGCGCAGGCTCAGGAGCTGGCCGCAGCCGCAGCCGCCAAGCAAAAAGAGGCTGAGCAGATGATCGTTGATGCAGGGCTGGACGAGAACGTCAGCACAGGCAAATTCGCGTGGCCGACAAAGGGCAACTACCAGATAACGTCCAATTACGGATGGAGGATATGCCCGTTCCACGGAAGAGAATTCCACAACGGTGTAGATATAGTTCTCAGCAGCGGCACTTATGGGTCGCCGGTCTACGCTATTGCGGACGGCATCGTCACCAGAGCGTCCTGGTACGGAGGCTACGGCAACTGCATACAGGTCGCGCATGGCAAGGGCTACAGTTCGCTGTACGGACATCTCAAAGGGTATAATGTCAGTAACGGGCAAAAGGTACACAAGGGGGATCTGATAGGCTATATCGGCAGCACCGGCAATTCAACAGGGCCGCACCTGCATTTTACAGTGTTCCGCAACGGTTCAATAACGAATCCTCTTGGACTGTACTGATCTGCCTCCAATGTATTGTGAGATGAATGAATAAAACGGGACAAAATGTGAAAAACAATAATACAAATAATGTGTTATCAGCGGTTCCCGATTCAGTTCTCAGGATAATAAGATCCAGAGGCATCGGGGACGATAAACTCGAAGAATTCTTTTCGCCGAGACCAAGGCTTGCTTACGATCCCTTCCTGCTGTCCAATATGCAGCAGGGAGTGGATCTGCTGCTTGAAGCGATAGATTCCGGCAAGAGAATAGTGATATACGGAGATTATGATGTCGACGGAATAACATCGACATCTCTTTTGATGAAAGTGATCGGTACACTGACTGATAATCTCAGCTATTACATTCCGTCCAGGCTTGATGAGGGATACGGGCTCCACATGGACGCTATCGACAGGATCGCGGAGGATGGAGGGCAGCTCATAGTAACTGTCGACTGCGGAACCGTATCACAGGCGGAGACCGTATCTGCGCAGTCGCTGGGGCTAGATACGCGTGTTACAGATCACCACAGAGTTTCAGGTGTCAGGGCAGAGGGCCTTATCATCAATCCGAGGCTGCCCGAGGATGAATATCCGTTCAAGGGCCTCGCAGGCGTAGGCGTTGCGTATAAGCTTGCTCTTGCTGTTGCAAGGCGCAGAAATATTCCTAAGGCTGTGATGGCGGAGGTCCTGGAGCTTGTCACGGTAGGCACTGTAGCGGACATCATGCCTATGCTCGATGAGAACAGAACTATCGTAAAATGCGGACTTCGCAGCATTCATCTGGGCTGCCGAAACAAGGGACTTCGCGGACTCATAGACAGATCCGGTCTTGACTACAGCAGTTTAAAGGCCGGCGATATTTCATTTGGCATCGCTCCAAAGATAAACGCCTCAGGCAGATTGGGAGATGCATCGATAGGTGTAAAACTCTTTATGGCTGACAGCGATAGAGAGATAGATAAGTACTGCAGTATGCTTATGGAGGCAAACTCCGAGAGGCGAAGACTGCAGGATGATGCATATGAAAAGGGCCTTGAGATGCTGCCCGGTGAAATGGAAAACGGCGATTTCCTTATGGTGGAGATCAATGATTCGCATGAGGGCGTTCTCGGCATAGTGGCCGGTAAGCTGAGGGAAGAGGTCAACAGACCTGTTATAGTTATATCCCGGAATGCTGACACATATAAGGGAACAGGAAGATCGATCCCGACAGTAGATCTCTTCTCGATGCTGGACAAATACAGAGACGAATTCATCAGCTTCGGCGGACACAGCGCCGCATGCGGATTTACGATTTCCGCCGAAAAAGCCGAAGCTCTGAAACGAAGCCTGAACAGGGATATCGCGCAGATGTATGAAGAGGACAGCACCCTCTTTGATCTCGATTATGAATGCGATGCCGCCGTTGATCCCGAAGATGTCTGTCTTGAACTTGCAGAGGCTGTCCAGCTGATGGAACCATGCGGCAAGGACAACGAGGTACCTGTTTTTGTGATAAGGAATCCTGAGGTATCAAACTGGAGATTCCTTAAAAGCGGAGATAAAATGGCCAAATTCATGATCAGCTCCGCTGACGGAAGAAATATTGACTGCGTGCTGTTCCACGATGCGGCAAAAGCATATGATGAGATATGCCGCGGCCCGGTCGATATATACGGAAATGTTGAAATCAACAGCTGGAGAGATGAGCGAAAGGCTCAGATAATAGTCAGACATGTACTGCCGGCAGGGAGAAGCTAGATGCAGGAAGAAGAAAAAAACTTACAGGAAACAGCAATAACAGCAGCAGAGGGACCGAAAACAGCGGACGAGGATAACACCGTCAGGACCGGTCTGGATCCTGAGGATACCGAATATGCGTCTCATCCGGCTTTTTATGCCGGAGCTAAAGACGAAGAACAGGGACCGAAGCGCAGCGTGATAATAAAATATGCCGCGGCATTCAGCTCCGGCGTGCTGCTCAGCGTACTGGCGCTGCTGCTTCTCACATACGGTCTCGGATTGTTCAGGGTAATACCGGATCCGGAATACAAGTATTACAGGGAACTCAAAGAAAAAAGCGGCAAGTATTACGAGATACTCAAATTGATAGACGCGGACCCTATAGCGAAAAAGAAGCCGTCGGAGATCAGCGATGATATGTTCAAAGACATGCTCAATGGTATAGGCGACCCGTATGCCGAATACTATACCAAAGAAGAATATGAAGAATTCATGAAAAACTATGGAGATGATTATGTAGGCATCGGCATAATCGTCTCTAAGGAAAAATCAGGGATAAAAGTCGTATATGTCATACCTGACGGACCGGCGCATGATGCGGGAATGAAGGCGGACGATGTGATCGTCGCCATCGACGGAAAAAAGCCCAGGGATGTGGATGACGCGGTGGATATGATCTCAGGCGAAACCGGAACTAAGGTCTCGCTTACGATAAGGCGGGGCAGCGAATCCATAGACATGGATCTTACCAGAACTGTGATCGATCAGGAATCGGTCGCATATGCAGAATACAAGGATGATCATTCGATCGGCGTCATCAGGATAGTATCGTTCAGAAAAGGAACATCGGACGAATTCGAGGAGGCTGTGAAGGAGCTGCAGAACAAAGGCTGTGACAAATTCATCATTGACCTCAGAGGGAACGGCGGCGGCATTACGGACGAAAGCATTAAGATCGCCGATTACCTGCTTCCGGAATGCAGGATAATGACCGCGATCGCAAAGGACGGATCTGAAAAAGTATTCAATTCAAAGGCCGGATCAGCAGAAATAGATTATGTTGTCCTGACGGACGGCGGAACTGCCAGCGCATCAGAAATACTCGCAGGAGCCATACAGGACAATAAGGGCGGACTGATAATCGGGTCAAAGACCTATGGCAAGGGTGTGACCCAGCTGTCCCGCAAATTCAAGGACGGTTCGGCGATCAAGATAACCAGCACCGAGTATCTGAGACCGAACGGCGGCAAGGTCAATGGCATAGGCATCACGCCCGACATCAGGACCGATGATGAGGAAGCCCTTGAAAAAGCAATCGGAGAACTCACGAAGTGATTATTTACTATACACATAGATTCGGTAATAATAAGGGAGAGAGCCATATGCTTCTCAGGTACGCCATTGGAGATTATATTGGCGACCGGGAGCGGGCAGACGCGCTGGTCGACAGCATGCGCGAGACCGGTGAATTCGGGAAACCCGTGATTGACGGCTTTGAGCATTTCTCCATTTCCCACAGCGGCAGTACCTGGGCGGTCCTGATAAGCAGCGGAAGCTGCGGCTTTGATATACAGTATTATAAGCCCTGCGACCGGGTCGGCATAGCGAAACGCTTTTATGCCCCTCAGGAGGCGCAGGTCGTCGAAACCGCTGAATCACATGGCATAGATGTTGCTCAGGATGTATTCTTCGGCATATGGACAAGACGCGAGGCCCTCATCAAGGCTCTTGGACTTTCGGTAGCGCAGACCGGACTCCCGTCTGTCACGGAGCCGGCCGTCAGCTGCGGAGGAAACACATGGTATTTTGGGAGCCTGACTATACCGGGATCAAAAGCGCTGAGCAATTCCATATGCGTCGCCGAGCCGGTAACAGAGATAGTAGTAAAAGAGATACGCCTGCGCGGGATTGACGATATGGATGAGAAAAAGAAAAGCGGCAAAAGAAAATCTGCTCTGGAGGAGGCGTATTCATATGTCTCATCACGTATGCGCACTGTTTCAGAGGTCGAAAAGCACCTCAGGGAAAAGGGATACAGCGATGAAGAGACTCAGGCTGCGGTCAACGATCTGATCGGAGGCAGATATCTGGATGATTATCAGTATGCTCTCAGATATTTTGAGCACAACAGAGAAAAGCACCGCGGCTGCCTGCGGGCGGCAAGAGAGCTTGCGGAAAAAGGCGTTGACAGGCAGACTGTGGAAAACGCCAGAGAAGATTTTATTTATGAGAACAGTGTAGATGAATTTGAGGATGCTCTCGAGCTGGCGCGCAGGGAGCTGAGCTTCAGAAGCAGCAGCACTGAGGCTGAAGATGAAAAAACGATCGCGTCGATCGGGCGCAAGCTCGAAAACAGGGGCTTTTCGCGTTCTGATATATTCAGGGTGCTCGAATATATCAGAAAAAGCGATGTTCATGACTGAACGATACAGGGGACCGGGGAACTGATTTCGGAGAACTGATATGAAGATTTTTGCAATTGCGGATCTGCATCTTTCATTCAACGAGAATATCGATAAGCCAATGGACAAATTCGGCACCGGCTGGGAAAATCATGCAGACAGGCTTGGATCGGCATGGAGAGATCTGGTGACGGATGATGACATAGTTCTGATACCTGGAGACGTTTCATGGGCGCTCAAGCTTGAGGATGCTATGGACGATTTTGCATGGATACACAGTCTTCCGGGGACGAAGATAGTATCCAAGGGCAATCACGATCTCTGGTGGGGACGCATAAACTACCTCAATTCTCTTTATGATGACATCATCTTCCTTCAGAACGACTGCTATAAGGTCGATGGAGAGAATATCGTGGTCACTGCTACGAGAGGATGGCTGTATCCGGGTTCGGATGAATACACTCAGCATGATGAAAAGATATATGCCAGAGAGGTACACAGACTGAGGCTCGGCCTCGACGCTGCGTCAAAAGAGTATCCGGATTCTAAGATAATAGCGTGCCTCCATTATCCTCCGAGCGATCCGGCGGGCAGAGAAACAGAATTTACTAATGTGCTGGAGGAATACGGTGTATGGAAATGCGTCTATGGGCATCTGCACGGTCAGATCGCTTACGGAAGAGGCATAAAGGGAAACGTCAGAGGCGTCAGCTATCAGCTTGTGTCGCTCGATTATCTCGGCGCTGTCCCGAAACTGATATATGAAAGCTGAATGAGGATTATGGAAAAGGAAAAAATGATCTGTATGAGACGAAGATCGGCAGCTCTGACGGCGGGGCTGCTGCTTTTGATTGCGGTGATAATTATTCCGCTTGCCGTTCAGCCTGTATGGGCGGAGTATGACACCATCACGCCGATAGGGAACAGGGATGCGAAAGCTCCGTCGATCAAAGCGAGGAGCGCTCTTGTCTACTCGTTGCAGCTCGACCGTCCGGTATACGAAAAAGAGGCGGATGCGAGAAGAGAGCCTTACAGCATAACCAAAATACTGACCTGCTACCTGGCGCTTGAAAATCTTGATCCCGACGAGATCGTGACTGTATCCGAGGCGGCGACACAGGAATATGAAAACGGCACGAGCATATGGCTCAAGCCGGGAGAAAGGATAAGCATCAGGGATCTTGTTTACGGGGCGATGCTCGAATCGGGAAATGACGCAGCATACGCGCTCGGGGAAGCCGTCGCAGGCAGCGAAGAGGCATTTGCCGATATGATGACGAGGCAGGCCGGGGAATGGGGCTGTGCGGATACATCCTTCGTGAATGCCAATGGCTGGAAACACAAGTCTCACTATACTACTGCGCGTGACATGGCGATAATAGCAAAGCACTGCTTTGAGAATGAGACCCTGCTCAAAATATCGAGAACAAAGACATATAAGGCAGCTGCCACCAACAAGACCGGCGCGAGGGAAATGCATAACTACATGCTCCTGCTGGCGGATGCGCATAACAAAGAGATAAAAAGCAGCGGCAAAGGCGGGACGAAGCTCAGGATCAAGAGCGTCCGGGGCGGCAAAACCGGTACATGGGAAGAGGATGACTGCTCTATTGTTGTCGATTTCAGTGAAAAGGGCCTTGACGGGATAATAGTGCTGCTGGGTGATACCAAAAAGAGCCGCATAAGCGATGCCGCGAAGCTCATGAAGTATTCGCACAAGGTGACGCCCGGATACAGAGTATCAAAAAAGGGAGAAGCAGTGACCGATGTATGGGTAAGGCACGGCGCGAAGACCCGTACAGCTCTCGCCGTTTCGGGGACTGTAAGAGCATATCCGAGGAGCGGAAGCGATGAGGATATCCGCGTAGAGATGGAGCATGAGAGGATCGAAGCTCCTGTCAAAAAAGGCGATAAGCTCGGCGAATACAATGTGTACTGCGATGATGAGCTCATCGCGCAAAAAGACCTGATCGCGACAGAGGATATCAGAACAGGCTGGCTGCCGTCATATTTATACATTTCAAACCGCACGACTGTTATGATCGCGGGCATAGCGGCAGGCCTCGCATTAATCATTCTGCTCGTCGTGCTGATCATACAGCTCCGCCGCCCGCGCTATAAGTCCAGACACTGAGCAGGCTTTATGATCTTGTACTGCCGTGTATTACATCGGCGGATTCCTTGCTGAGCGTTCGCGAGTCATGTTAAAATGTAAACGATAGTGTGCGCTGAAGCGCAGTAAAGTAAGAGGGAGGAAAACAATAATGCCTAGAAGTATCGATGAATGGAAGATCGGCGATCCGATGATCAATGCCAATGACTATTGGCCGGATCCTGATTACACACCGGAGGATCCGGAAAAAGCGGAGCTGGTCCTTAAGCTTGCATCGAAGATCACTGACAGATATCTGAAGAAATTTACAAAGACTCTTAACTACGGCGATCCTGAATTCTGGATGCTGGACATGGTCCTGAACAAGGAGCAGGTCAAGTTCCTGCTGAACATGAAGCTCAGGACTCCGTATTCCATACCGGAGCTCGCCGAGATGAACGATATGTCCGTGAGCGATACCACAGAGATGGTGGAAGAGCTCAGATGGATAGGTATCATCGAACAGAACAGATCGAAGGATCCTGATCATCACAAGCAGTACGAGCTGCCGATCTTCGTTCCGGGCTCGGCTGAGTTCATGATGATGCAGGACGGCATGACAGATAAATATCCGCAGCTCGCGACGTTCTTCAACCTGATGACTCAGCTGCCTCTTGCAGGCATCACGCAGATGGTTCCTGAGGGAGGCTCGGGTATAGGAATGCATACGATCCCTGTCGAGAAGGCCATAGAAGCGGAGGAGCAGTCTGTTCCTGTTGAGCATCTCTCGAGATGGATCGATATGTATGACAAATTCGGTATCTCCGAGTGCTCGTGCCGTAAGCAGCAGGCTATGAGAGGCGAAGGCTCAGGACAGATCAGAGGTGACTACTGCATCGGAATGGGCGATATGGCCGAGTACATGGATGACCGCGGCATCGGCCACTATATCACCAAGGAGGAAGTATACGAGATACTCGAAAGAGCCGAGAGACACGGATACGTGCATCAGATAACCAATATCGACGGCGAGAACAAGATCGTCGCCATCTGCAACTGTGCAGCCGGCGTCTGCAACGCTCTCCGTACATCGCAGCTCTTCAACACACCGAACCTTTCCGCTTCCGCATACCGCGCGGAGGTCGAAAAGGAAAAGTGCGTCGCGTGCGGCAAGTGCGTAGAGGTATGCCCTGTCGGAGCAGCCAAGCTCGGACAGAAGCTCTGTACCAAGGATGGCCCGATCAAATATCCTAAGAGCGAGCTGCCTGATAAGAAAAACTGGCCGGCAACCAAGTGGAACTACAACTACAGAGAGGATGCCAAGATCCACTGCTATGAGACAGGTACGGCGCCATGCAAGACTGCCTGCCCTGCCCACCTTGCGATCCAGGGATATGTCCAGATGGCAAAGGAGGGCAGATATGACGATGCTCTCAGATTGATCAAGCAGGACAACCCGTTCCCTGCGGTATGCGGAGACATCTGCAACAGGAGATGCGAGGATGCCTGCACCAGAGGCACGGTAGACCAGCCTATAGCGATAGACGAGATAAAGAAATTCATCGCGCGCCGCGATGTAAACGCCGAGACGAGATTTGTTCCTCTCTGCGAGAAGCATGACGGCGGCATGTGGGGAGACGAGTTCAAGATGGCTGTCATCGGAGCCGGCCCTGCGGGAATGACCGCTGCATATTTCCTCCGCAAGGACGGATATCCTGTAACGGTATTCGACAGAGAGCCTGCTCCCGGCGGAATGATGCTCCACGGCATCCCTAATTTCCGCCTCGAAAAGGACGTGGTAAACGCAGAAATCGACGTGCTTCGCGAGATGGGCGTTGAGTTCAGATGCGGAGTAGAGGTAGGCAAGGATGTCACTATTCAGCAGCTCAGGGAAGAGGGCTATAAGGCGTTCTATATCGCGATCGGCCTGCAGAGCGGCGGAAAAATGGGTATCCCTGGCGAAGACGCAAAGGGCGTCATGGCCGGAATCGATTTCATGAGAGACGTGAACCTCAGAGATAAAAAGTCGCTCAAGGGCGATGTAGTCGTGATCGGCGGCGGCAACATCGGAGCTGACGTTGCGCGCACAGCTATAAGATGCGGAGCAAAGAGCGTCAAGCTGTACTGCCTCGAATCCTACGATGAAATGCCTATGGGCCCTGAGGACA
The DNA here is from genome assembly GCA_017433945.1 of Mogibacterium sp. Taxonomy (GTDB): domain Bacteria; phylum Bacillota; class Clostridia; order Peptostreptococcales; family Anaerovoracaceae; genus Crickella. Next base: position 13,704 of record JAFRGH010000005.1, read on the forward strand.
GACATGAGTGCGAAGAGGAAGGCATCGAGATCCATGCAGGATGGGGCCAGACTGAGATCGTCACAAAGAGCGGCAAGTGCGCGGGGATCAAATTCCGCAAATGCCTCTCCGTCAAGAATGAAGAGGGAAGATTCGATCCTAAGTTCGATGACAACGATACAGAAGAGGCAGCATGCAGCACCGTGCTGTTCTGCATAGGACAGAAGCCTGACTGGGGCGGGCTGCTCGAAGGCACCAAGGTTGAGCTGACGAAGAGAGGAACAGTTGTCGCTGATCCTGTGACTCTGCAGACCGCAGAGCCTGATATCTTCGCAGGCGGAGACGTTCTGACAGGACAAAAATTCGTCATCGACGCAGTCGGTATCGGACATGCAGTCGCTGATTCGATGAACAGATTCGTGCACCCGGGCAACAGCATGACAGTGGCTCGCGACAGGAGAGAATTTATCGAGCTAAACAAGGATGAGGCTCTGATCGAGCTCGGATGGGACAAGACTCCGAGACAGAGACCTGTACGCAATCCTGAGCTCTTCAAGACATTCAGCAATGACAACGGTGTCCTCACAGAGGAACAGGTCAAGGCTGAGGCAAACAGATGCCTGTCCTGCGGAGCTACGGAGGTCGATGAGAACCGCTGCATAGGCTGCGGACTCTGCACGACCAGATGCGAGTTCGACGCTATCCATCTGCACCGCACACATCCTGCCGCGAGCACGATGTGCAAGGCTGAGGAAAAGATCCTTCCTGTCGCAAAATACGCTGCCCAGCGTGCAGGCAAGATCGTTATCAACAAGATCATAAAGAAATAGCATGGAGGTGCTGAGGTGAAAGACCTAAAGCATTTGATATACTTTGAGGACCTGCTGCAGGAAGCCAACAATGAGCTCATCAGACAGGCTCAGAGTGATGGTATGAAGTGTATCGGGTATATGTGCGAAAATGTGCCTGAACCGCTTCTCAATCTGCCGGGATGCTTCTCGTCAAGGCTTCGTGCACCGAGGACCGGCTCTATAGATGTCGGCACATACTATCTGACAAGCTTTTTATGCGAATATTCAAGGGCTCTTCTCGAAAGAGCCCTTGAAGGCGGATTCAATTTTGTCGATGCGGTCATCACGCCTGACGGTTGCACCATGATGAACCGCTGCGTGGAGAACATGGAGCTTCTCAAGGCGATGGGAGAGGGCAAGGAAGGATTCTTCTTTGACTATATGGAGATACCGATGAAGGCTGACTACAACGGCCTGGATCTCTATGTGCTCCAGTGCAAAAATCATATTCTCAGGCCGCTCAGCGAGAACTTCGGCATCGAGGTAAGCGATAAGGCGATCCGCAAGGCTGTCGCCGAACACAACCGCATGTGCAGTCTGATAAGAGCGATAGGAGATTTCCGCAAGCTCGATGAGCCGACGATCACCGGT
>JAFRGH010000034.1 GCA_017433945.1 Mogibacterium sp.
GCGCTTGCTTGAACAGGTTGCAGGCTTCCTCATGGGCGCGGCGCTCGTAGCCGAAGTACATCCTGCCGCGGCTCATGGCCTCGTCGAAGTCCACCTCGTAGCCGTTGAAATCCGGGCCGTCCACGCATGCGAATTTCATCACAGGGCCGTCCTCGGTGTTCAGAGTCAGTCTGCAGCCGCCGCACATTCCCGTTCCGTCTATCATTATAGGGCTCATCGAGACTGTGATCGGCGCGTCATACTTCTTCGCTGTCAGAGTGACAAACTTCATCATTACGAGCGGTCCGATAGTGATGATCATATCGAACTTCTCGCCTGACGCCAGCATCTCGTCGAGAGGCACGGTCACATTGCCCTGCCTGCCGTAGCTGCCGTCGTCAGTCATGACGATCAGCCTGTTCGAGCATTCGCTGAACTCATCCTCGAGGATCACGAGGTCCTCGCTTCTGAAGCCTATGATGCTTGTGACATCAGCTCCGAGTCTGTGGAATTCCTGGGCTACAGGCATCGCTATCGCGCAGCCTACGCCGCCGCCTACTATGCAGACCTTGTTGATGCCCTCGGTCTCTGTCGCATTGCCGAGCGGTCCCACGAAGTCCTGTAGGTATCCACCCTCAGGTACGTGATTAAGCATCTCGGTCGTCGCTCCGACTACCTGGAAAATGATCTTTACTGTACCCTCTTCCGGGTTTACTCCCGCTACTGTCAGAGGGATTCGCTCTCCCTCTTCATCGACACGCAGGATGATGAACTGGCCCGGCTTCGCCTTGCGGGCAACCAGCGGAGCCTCGATCTCGAGCTGGGTCACCGTCGGGCGAAGAGCCTTCCTCCTTACGATCTTATACATATATGCTCCTCTCCATGTCTTTATGCATGCTTATTTCTGTTTTCAGCGAATGTACCGGCTTACAGGGGAATATCATATATCAGCTGATTCCCTGCAAAACCGGTACATTCATATGTCAATCACTTTATATTATCCGATATAACCCTCTGCTGTAAGGATCTCCTTCGCTTTATCCAGATTTGCATCCGAAACTCTGATTATCGGGCCGGTGCATCCCATGCCGCTCTCGGCATAAATGCCCTTCTTCCAGAGAGCCTGCACCCCGTCTTCAAGATCCATTACCTCTATTCCGGCTATCTGAGCCGTTACTATCTCAGCAGGAGGCGCCTTGACTTCCTCTTCCGCTGATGCCGCAGGTTTAGCCGCCGCCTTTCTGGCTTTGAGGATATCTTCGAGTCCGGCCTTCTTTGCAGCAGCGAATTCCTTAGCTGCCACATCGAACACCCTGCCCCTCACCAGCTGAGCCGCGTAGCGCATCGCATTCGCGATCACCGGCGCTCCGGACGCTCTGGAAATGATCATAACGAGCCTGTCATATCCTTCACCGATTCCCGGACCGTAGCCGTAGCCTACAGCCTCATAGCTGCCGCCTGTCTGGAAGGCTGACATGGTCTTTACAAGTACGTTTCCCGTAAGAGAGTCTGTTACCATGATATCAGGCGTACCCTGGAGAAGATCGTTTCCTCTCATTACGCATCCGCCATCAGCTCTTGCCGACTCTGCGAATCTGATCGGATAGCCGCCGTCCGCAAGCTCCCTGAGAGCCTTTTCTGTCTGCCTCGCACCATCGACATTGAGTATGCCTACAGACGGATCCTCAACACCGCATGCTTTGGCAGCGATGATTCCGTAAACAGCGTTTTTGATCATGCCTTCGATCCTGTCCGCACTTGATGTTCCTGTGGTGTTGGCGATGAACATCTCACGGCCTTTGCCCGGAGTTATGACCCTGCCTACTGTTGAAACACCTATAGGGAACGGATAGTGCATGGTTACCGCCGCGTCGACCTCCCCGCTCTCAAGCAGCTCTTCCATCTTTTTATGGCCATCCTCATCATCTGCTGCCTTAATGGTCGTAACGCCCTGAGCCTCTAAAGTGCCGATATAATACACATCGATACCATCCGCCGCAGCCATCAGCGCAGCCTGCATCGAATTTTCTTCGCCGTGCTCGCTTCCCATTCCGGTCAAAGCGATCTTAGGCTTTTTGCCGTAGCTGCCGCTTTCAAGTCCGTTAGCCATTTCAAGGAAAGTCTCGGCGATCAGTTTCTGTATATTCTGAGCCATGATGCCCTCCTTTACTCTGCCAGCAGTCCGGCTGCAAAATCCTTGAGCGCGTTTGCGATAAGACCCTTTACTTCCTCTTCGGAAATGCCCGAGCCGCCTGTACTCTGTCCGTTATTTGCTTCGATCACGAATGATACTCCATCGAAGAGGTTTGTCATTCTGCCGAGGAAAAGGCTTCCCTTGCCGATGATCATAGCTCTACTGATCGAGCCGTCAAGCATCATATCTCTGCACGGACCTATAAACGGAACTCCTGAAGGGATATGTCCCTGTGTAGGCGCCCAGCCCTTCATACCGTGCTCCACGATAAACCCTGCCAGGTCCTTCTTTTCGATAGCGCCTTTTTTAACTCCGAGAGCAGCGATCATCTTGTAGTTGGCCTCAGGAACATCTCCTGCTCCGGCAGGCCTGGTGATATCAGGATTCTGCATCTCAGGAGCGTATTTATCCACATCGGTGATCCTGAGTCCGGCCGCGTCCAGCGGATCGGTCACAAGAGAGCTGATAACCGCCTGCGGTGATGAACCTGTACCTACAGTATGTCTTCCGACTATATCTGTACGGATGACAGGATCAGTGCCGTTATCCTCAGTGATCAGTACCGAAAAGCCCGCGAGACAGTCCTCGAGAATCGGCAGGCCCTTTTCGACATGGCTCTTACCGTTCATTCCCAGCTTAGCTGTGCAGCCGCCGGCAGTCACAACAACGTTCTTAAATGTTCCGGCTTTTACCAGAGACGCGGCATTCAAAAGCGCGTGCGCAGGACCTGCGCAGAAGCCTCTGGTATCCGAACCTGTCGCGTTGGTAAAGCCTGCGATCTCGGCAGCGGCCTTGGCAAAGTTTCCGCCGCCCCTCTGGTTCATATCACCGCATGCTTCCTCAGCGCAGTCTATTACATAATCAACCTCGGCAGGATCTATGCCTGTAACTCTTACAAGGTGAAGGAGCGAGAGTACGCTCGTAGCCTTTGAGGAAATATTCTCCAGCATAACATGCGCCGAAAGATTGACATCCACATCGTGAGCCTTTTTAACAACTCCGACGAGCTTATCATCGAGATAGAGTCCGCATCCTCCGTCCTCTACCACAGCAGCAAGGCTGTCTTCGGTAAAACCAGAGTTTTTGTCGAGTATGGCTACCTGTTCATCCGTAAACATTCCGTGAGCAGCAAGCTTTTCCTTCACTGATGCTGCAAATCCCGCTTCCAGCTCTACCAGATCGAAAGTATCGCAGATCTGCATGAGTCCGTAATACTCGTCCTCAGGCATGATCTCGCCGTATTTACCTGTTCTCTCTGTGATATCTGTAGGATTCTCATACCACGGGAACGAAACAGCCTTGAGCTCTTCGTTATTCATGTTTCCGATATAAGCCTGATTCGGAGCGTATTTTACAGCGTCCTCAAAGCTTCTGAGGTGCTTTGGCAGTTCCTTCAGATATTCTCCGTCAGGATTGACGACTCTCTCTGTAACCTGTGTTGCTCCGTCATGGATAACCATATCAGGTGTATGCGCGAGTGTGTAGCTCGCGCCCTTTAATACTGCATATTCACTCATAGTATCCGTCTCCTGTTTTCTCTGTCCGCTTCATAACGCGGCCCGGCATCCGGCGTCTGTTATACGTATTTCTCTACCATCGCCTTAACAGCCTCAGGTGTAGCATCGTCCTTAACAAGCTCCTCAACCTTTTCGCCGTTCTGATAGACAGCGATTACAGGGAGCCCCATGACCTTCTGTCCGATGGCAACTCTTCTAGCCTTGGATGTGTTCAGAGCAGCGAACTTAAGCTTGTCGCCGTACTGATCCGCAAGCGCGTGTACATGAGGCATAAGAGCCTGGCACGGAACGCATCCGTCTCCGTAGAAATCAACTACTACAGTACCTTCTGCCTGAAGAACCTCTTCTTCAAATGTTTTCTTATCAACTTCTAACATTTTCATTTCCTCCTTCATCAAATGGTTCTATTAAGTTCTTGCTCCGCCTTTATATGCTGTCCCGGCCAGCTCCTCCAGATACTCACTGGCCTGAACCGCAGCGATTGCACCGTCTGCAACAGCTGTTACTACCTGCTTAAGGCTCTTTTTACGGATATCTCCTGCCGCGAATACGCCCGGTATATTGGTCCTCATTTCCTCATCCGTAAGGATATATCCTCTCTCCATGTCGACTTTTCCCTCGTAGATAGCCGACGAAGGTGTGTATCCTATGAACACGAAGATACCGAATGTGCCGTCATCCTCGTCAGCAAAGATCTCCCTGGTCTCGCCTGTCTGTGTGTCCTTTACGACCATGCTCTCCACGAGGCCGTCGCCCCTGATCTCTTCTATAGTAGTATTCCACATGAACTCCATCTTAGGGTTGGCGAAAGCCTTCTCCTGGATGGATCTTGCCGCTCTGAGCTCGTCTCTTCTGTGGATCAGAGTGACCTTGCGGGCAAATTTCGTGAGATACATGGCTTCTTCAACAGCAGCGTCTCCGCCTCCGACTACATATACTTCTAAATCCTCGAAGAAAGCCGCATCACATGTCGCGCAGTAGGACACGCCCTTGCCCGTAAGCTCTTTCTCTCCAGGGCAGCCGATGTTTTTGTGTACTTCTCCTCCGGTAATGATCACAGCCTTGCCGTGATATTCCCCTTTATTTCCTTTGATTATCTTAACGTCACCGTCGAGTTCAACTTCGGTGATAGTATCTTCAATTCTTTCGCAGCCGAATTTATCAGCCTGAGCTACCATTCGCTCCATGAGAGACGGACCTGTTTCTCCCTCAATCGAGCCCGGGTAGTTCTCTATTTCGTCAGTAATGACTATCTGTCCTCCGAATTTCTGTTTTTCGATTATCAGTGTGTCCATCTTGGCTCTTCCTGCATACAGACCTGCTGCAAGTCCTGCAGGGCCTCCTCCGATGATCACGATATCATAAGTTTTCATGCGGCCCACCTCCATGACTATGTGGTTAAAATGATCTTCGAGACCGGAGCGCCGCGTTATGGAGGTTTAACCATAACGGCAGCGCCCCGTACTCATTTGACACTATGCTTCGGCGACCTGTTCACGAATAGCGTTCATCTCTTCGCAAATGTCGTCTACATCCAGCACCATTTCCATCATGCTGATCTGTTCATCATATACAGCCTCATCGATCTCTTCTTTGATCTCAGGCTCGCATATGTGGTAACATGGGAGTTTCAACGAAACCCCTGCCAGACACCCCGCAAATGTAGGATCTCCGAGAGCCACTGTTTCAGCAGCGAGACCGGCGGCCTCACCCTCTGCAGCGCCTACGAGTACTACGAGCTGATCTGCTCCGAACGGGTCGTAGAACTCTTTGACTCTCTTCTGATTCTCCAGATCCATGGCTCCGGCAGCCGTTCAGACGAAGCACTCGGTCGAGCTGAATACGACCTCGGCTCCTGCTGA
>JAFRGH010000035.1 GCA_017433945.1 Mogibacterium sp.
AGAGGGGAACAAAGATCGACTTCTTTTGCGTTATAGTAGCGATCATAGGCACCAGCATCCCGGATTTTATCATGGGAGCTCTGCTGCAGTATTTCTTCGGCATCAAGTGGGGCCTGCTTCCGGTGGCTCAATATAAAGGGATAGAGTATACTATCCTGCCGGCGACGGCGCTGGCGTTCTATACTCTCGCATCCGTATCGCGTATCATGCGCGCGAGCATGCTCGAGGTAACGACCCAGGACTACATCAAGACCGCAAGATCCAAGGGACTGAGCGAGGCGAGGATCACTGTACGGCACCAGATCCGTAATGCTATCATGCCGGTAATGACCATCCTCGGCCCGACGGTTGCTTCGGTACTCACGGGTACATTCGTTATAGAGGCGATATTCGCCATTCCGGGCATGGGTAAATACTACGTTGAGAGTGTTAACAACAACGACTATTCGATGATCCTCGGCATGACGCTGTTCTACGGTATCTTCCTCGTAACAGCGAACCTTATCGTGGATATTCTGTACGGCGTTGCGGATCCTCGTGTCCGCATAGGTAAAAGGTAGGTGGCATGCATGGAAAATCTGAATAAGGAAATGTTTGTCATCAAAGGCAAAAACATTGAAAAGATGGAGACTATCTCGAGACCGTCGCTGTCGTTCTGGCAGGATGCCTGGAGACGTTTCCGCAAAAATAAGGCGGCGTTCGCGGGCATGTGCATCATTCTGATATACGTGATCCTTGCGATCTTTGCTCCGATTTTAAGCCAGTACGGATTCTCGACAATGGACGCGGCTAATCAGCACGCAGCACCGTCGGCAGCACACTGGTTCGGCACGGATGCGACCGGACGCGACCAGTGGGTGCGTACATGGATGGGCGCGAGAGTATCACTCTCGATAGGACTCTTCGCCGCGACTATCAATATGTGCGTTGGCGCTGTTATCGGAGGCTTCTGCGGATACTACGGCGGCAAGCTGGATATGATCATGATGCGTATAGTGGATATACTCTACGGTATCCCTAGTCTGATCATCACCATTCTGGTAATGCTGGTGCTCGGCAAGGGCGTAGCGCCGCTGATCGTGGCTATGTGCGTAGTCGGATGGATAGGAACCTGCCGTTTCGTTCGAGGCGAGGTCTACAGACTCAGAGAGCAGGATTTCGTCATGGCAGCCAAGGTGCTCGGAGTATCCGACGCAGCTATCATACTGAAGCACATCATCCCTAACGTAGTAGGCATGCTGGTCACAAACCTCTGCCTTGCTATTCCGGGAGCTATCTTCCAGGAGGCATTCCTCTCATATATCGGACTGGGTATCGCGCCTCCGAACTGCAGCTGGGGTATTCTGGCCAAGGAAGGCATAGCTTATCTGAGGGTACATCCTCATGAAGTAGGCATTCCTGCAGCGATAATATGTACGACAATGCTGGCACTGAATCTGCTCGGCGACGGTCTCCGCGACGCGGTCGACCCTAAGCTGAGAGGCACCGAGTAGGAAAGGAGGAAGGATATGGCAGAGAAAAAGGATACTATTCTTGAACTGAAGAACGTCGTATATTCCTTCAAGACCTACGGAGGCGAGGTCAAGGCTGTGCGTGATGTCAGCTTCGACCTCAGAGCGGGAGAGGTGCTCGGAATAGTAGGTGAATCCGGATGCGGCAAGAGCGTAACAGCCCAGTGCATACTGAGGCTGAACCCGGAACCGCCGGGGTTTTTCGAAGGCGGAGAGATACTCTACAAGGGTGAGGACATCCTCAAGATGGACAACAAGGCCATCCGTCATATAAGAGGCGGAGAGATAGGCTTCGTGTTCCAGGACCCTATGACATCCCTCAACCCGACGATGAAGGTCGGCAAGCAGATCATGGAGGTATTCCACGGCAGGGATAATGTCACTAAGGAAGAGGCAAAGGCGAAGGCTATCGAGATCATGAAGCTGGTCGGCATCTCCGATACTGAGAAGAGATTCAGCCAGTATCCGCATGAGCTCTCAGGCGGCATGAAGCAGCGTATCATGATCGCTATCGCTCTCGTTTCGAGACCGAGCGTCATCATCTGCGACGAGCCGACAACTTCGCTCGACGTTACTATCGAGGCCCAGATACTCGAGCTGCTGCTTGAGCTGAGAGAAAAGCTCGGAACATCGATCATCATGATCACCCACGACCTCGGCGTCATCGCCAAGATCTGCGACAGAGTAGTCGTAATGTACGGCGGCAAGGTCGTAGAAAAGGGCACGGCGGAGGAGATATACTATCAGACCTCGCATCCGTATACGAGCGGTCTGATGCATTCGATAGCAAGGCTCGAGACAGAGAGAGGCGCCAAGCTGCAGCCTATCGAGGGAACACCTCCGGATCTGTTCGCGCCTCCGGTCGGATGTCCGTTCGCGGCAAGATGCGATTACTGCATGGACGTATGCAATCAGTATCCGCCTGAAGAGTATATGCTCAGCGACGAGCATATGACAAGATGCTGGCTCCAGCACGAGAATGCGCCGGATACAGAGTTCAGACGTAAGAAAGGAGAGGCAAAATGAACGTAGATTACAACGCAGAACCTCTCGTTCAGGTCAAGGATCTGTGCAAATATTTCCAGGTAGGCAGGCACGCTACTCTTAAGGCTGTCGACGGAGTCTCATTCAATATCTACAGGGGTGAGACTGTAGGCCTGGTAGGAGAATCGGGCTGCGGCAAGTCAACAGCCGGCAGATGCCTGATCAGGCTGTACGAGCCGACATCGGGACAGGTAATATACGACGGTAAGGATATCACTAAGCTGAACAAGCAGGAAAAGAAGGAATTCTGCCACAAGGTCCAGATGATATTCCAGAATCCGTACGCATCACTCAACCCTCGTATGACGGTAAAGGAGATAGTAGGCGAGGGCCTCAAGCTGCAGGGCAAGTCGAACGAAGAGATCGAGGCAAAGGTAGAAGAGCTGCTGGCAACAGTCGGACTCAACAAGGACCACATGTCGAGATTCCCTCACGAGTTTTCGGGCGGTCAGAGACAGCGTATCGGCATCGCGAGAGCTCTGTCGGTAGACCCTGAGTTCATCATCTGCGACGAGCCTATTTCTGCTCTTGACGTATCGATACAGGCTCAGGTGCTGAACATGCTCAACGAGCTTCAGGACAATCTGGGACTCACATATCTCTTCATCGCGCACGACCTCTCGGTAGTAAAATACCTCTCGGAGAGAGTCGTCGTAATGTACCTCGGTACCGTAGTCGAGACCGCGTCCTCGGATGAGCTTTACTCGAACCCTATGCATCCTTATACTAAGGCTCTGCTCTCATCGATACCTGAGGCTGACCCTGCCAAGGCAAGGGCAAACAGGCGTATTCCTATCAAGGGAGAGATCTCGAGCCCTATCAACCCTAAGAATGCGTGCAGGTTCGCAAGCAGATGCGATTTTGCAACAGAGAGATGTTTCAACGAGATGCCTGTGACCAGAGAGATGTCTCCGGGTCACTTCGTGGCATGCCACCTTATGGAGGGTAAATAAAATACTATGCAGGCTTCATTTTACAAGGGAAACCGAGAGAAGCTGTATGCCATGCTGCCGGAAGGATCACTTCTGGCAGTTTTCTCGGGTAAAGAAATAATCAAAACAAACGACGAATACTATCCGTTCTTCGCGGAGCGTAATTTTGTCTATCTGACCGGCCTCGAGTGCAAGGAGGCCGTGCTGCTCGCGGCAAAGGACGGAAGCGGCTCCGTAATGGAGACTCTCTATCTGCTGCCGCCTGATCCTATGGCTGAGAGATGGACCGGAGTCCGTGTCAAGCCTGAGGAGGCCGAGGCTGTATCGGGCATACGTGATGTGCGCGACAACACCGGCTTTTACAATGATTTTCGCAAGCTGGCGATGTCGGGCAACTATGTCTGCGTCTTCCTCGATCTGTTTAAATTAAACGACAACGAGATCGACAGGGAGGCTCACGAATTCCTTTATCATGTACGCAAAAATCTGCCGTATATCTCGATCAGAAATGCCGACGCGCTGCTGCGCAAGCTGAGGCTCTACAAGCAGCCTTGCGAGATCGAGGCTCTTAGAAAGGGCGAGCAGATAACGGGCGAGGGCATACTGGCCATGATGAGGGCGTCGAAGCCTGGTATGTACGAGTACCAGTATAAGGCAGAGTTCGACAGAGCGCTCAATCTGCATGAACCGTATCCTTACGGCTTCCCGCCTATCATTTCCGCCGGGCAGGGCAATTTTATCATCCACAATTATTCGTACACCGGGCAGGCTAAGGACGGGGACCTGATACTGAACGACGTCGGCGTAAACTGGGACCACCTTATCACGGACGTGTCGCGTTCATGGCCGTGCAACGGTAAGTTTTCGGACAGGCAGAGACTGCTTTATGAATGCGCTCTCGCGACCTCGGACTACATGTTCTCTATCGTAAAGCCGGGAATGAGGATGGATGCTGTCGACAAGACCATCAAGGAGTACAACGCGAAGCTGCTTGTCGATGCGGGAGTGCTGGATGACGCGGCAAACGTGCGTAAATACATGTGGCACGGCGGAGCACATCATATCGGCTTCGACGTACACGACGTGGTCGAGACGCCTGAGTTCATCGCGCCGGGAATGGTGTTCTGCATAGACGTGGGCATCTACCACGAGGAATGGGGCATAGGCTTCAGGCTCGAGGACAACTGCCTCATCACCGAAGACGGCTGCGAGAATCTTTCGGCAGGCATACCGCGCACGATAGAAGATCTGGAAGCGGTTATGAAGTAAGCGGCTGCTTCCTGCCTGCGGCCTGCATTGTAACATGATATACGTGAATAGCGAACTGATGCTGTCGAAGGATTGTAATCACGATTGAGTTGGTTCGTAAATAATAATAATAATATTAAATGAAGCTGCTGATCATAAGACATGCGGATCCTGACTATGAGCATGATTCGCTTACGGAAAAAGGCTGGCGCGAGGCGGAATACCTCGCGGAGATGCTGTCAGAACGGAATATAGACTATTATTACACATCACCTTACGGCAGGGCGAAGGATACTGCCTCTCTTACTCTGGAGAAGACGGGACGATCCGCTGAGGTCCTGCCGTGGCTTCGTGAATTCGACGTGCTGATCGACAGACCGGATGATACTGATCGAATGCGCATACCGTGGGACTGGCTGCCGCAGGACTGGACCAAAGAATCTGATTTCTACGATAAGGACCGGTGGGCTGAGAACAGATTTATGACAGGACATGGGGTCGGCGATGAGTACCTTAGGGTAACAGAGCAGTTTGACGCGCTGCTTGCGAAGCACGGCTACCGCCGTGAAAGCGGTTTTTATCGCGCAGAGAGACCGAACAGGGACACGATCGCGTTGTTCTGCCATTTCGGCTGCGGCGCTGTACTGCTGAGCCATTTGTGGAATGTTTCACCTATGATAGTCTGGCACGGATTCTGCGCGAGGCCGTCGTCTGTTACGACTCTGGTGACCGAAGAGCGGCGGCAGGGGATCGCGAGCTTCAGAATGCTGGGATACGGTGAGACGACGCATCTTTATGTGCACGGCGAGGAGCCGTCATTTGCCGCGAGATTTTGCGAGTGCTTCGACGACGAAACACGGCATGACTGATGCGGCAGGGAGCGGCGACCTATTGATGATCAGGCAGTCCGGATCGGAAGAGAAACTTCGGAAAAGATATTATTTATAGGACTGCAGGAAGGGTATTATAATGAGTACGATTTATCTGGCCGGAGGGTGCTTCTGGGGCACGGAGAAATTCTTTGAGCAGTTCGACGGTGTTACGGGGACTGCGGCAGGTTATGCGAACGGGCCGGAGGATGGCTGCAACTCTCCGAGCTATGAGGATGTCTGCAACAACAGCGGGCATGCCGAGACTGTTAAAATAGATTTTGACGAAAGCCGCATCAGCCTCGGCAAGCTGCTTGAATACTATTTCATGGTTATAGATCCGCTGTCTGTGAACAGGCAGGGACATGACAGCGGCATACAGTACAGGACCGGGATATATTATACTGATCCTGCGATGCTTGATGAGATCAGGGCGGTGTATGATGATGTTCAGAGCAGGGCCGGCAGTCCGCTTGCTGTCGAGCTTGAGCCGCTCCGCAATTTCTACTATGCGGAGGAATATCATCAAAAATATCTGGATAAGAATCCGGGCGGCTACTGCCATATACCGTCAGCTATGCTTCATCTATCGCAAAAATGATCAGCATCAAGCTGAAGCTCTCAGCGTCTGTTGACGGTGTGGTTTTATTGAGGAGAATGTGTAATGCTTGACTATCTGATTGTTGGGGCCGGTCTGTACGGGGCGACCTTTGCCAGGGAAATGGCGGAAAAGGGCAGGATTGTCCTCGTTATAGACAAGAGGGACACCATAGGCGGAAATGTTTATACTGAGCGCGTTGCGGGCATCAATGTACATGTGTACGGTGCCCATATTTTTCATACCAATAATGAAGAGGTGTGGAAATATGTGAACCGTTTCGCGGAGTTCAACCGCTTCACCAACTCGCCGGTCGCAAATTACAAGGGTGAGCTGTACAGTCTGCCGTTCAATATGTATACATTCAATAAGATGTGGGGCTTTGTCAATCCCGAATCTGCTGCGGCTAAGCTCGAGGAGCAGCGCAGGGAAGACGGGACAGGCGAGCCGAAGAATCTC
>JAFRGH010000036.1 GCA_017433945.1 Mogibacterium sp.
ATCTCCTTAGCCTGCTTGCAGTAGCAGACGTGAGTCTCTGTCGCGTTATACTTCTTAACGAGGTCTTCCATTCTCTCGAGGTTACCGCCGCATGCGCATACGAGGATACCCATTTTAGCTCCGTGCAGATCTCTGAACGGACGTGTTACGAGCAGAGCACCTGTAGCCTTTGTGATAGGAGCGTCAAGAGTCGTAGCCTTACCTGTGAAGGCTCCGCCCATGATGACTTCGCTGTATCCCATTTCATCGAAGCCGCCTGCTTCCTCGATCAGAGCCTCTACGTTTCTGCCTACAGGAACATCCATGAATACGTGAGCTTCGTTTCCGCCCTTGATCATTCCTCTTACAGTGATGTTCTTGTCGATCAGAGGCTTCTGATCCTCGATAGCCTTAACGCAGCTGTAAACTGTCTCTGAGTTGATTACTACAGCATTTGCAGCGGATGGGAGCTTGTCCGGCTCGAGTTCGATGCCGAGGCACTCTCTTACTACCGCACGCTCTTCGCCCATCGGATAGATGTCCGGGAGAAGATGTCTCTCGATTGCTGCATCATCCTTAAGAAGAGCATCCAGCTTTTCGATAGTCTCTCTGTGCTTTTTCTTGATCGCGATGATTCCCTTGTCAGCTCCTGCGATCTCCATCAGATAGTGGATACCTCTCAGCAGTGCTGCAGGATCTTCGTCGATCTGAGCGATGTTATGAGCAAGACCAGGCTCGCACTCAGACGCATTTACGAGGATGTATCCATGATCGAGAACCGGCTTGTCATCCTTGCCGTTGTAGATCTTGATGAATGTAGGGAATCCTGCTCCGCCCTGACCGATGATACCGGCCTCTTTGATCATCTCAAGGTTCGAACCCTTTGCGATCTTTTCAAAAGTCTTAGGCTGCTTTGCATTAGGCTTGATGATGATCCTGTCGTCAGTGATCTCAATTACTTCGCCGGAAACGCTGGAGTGTACATTAGCTCCGAGCCCTGTAGGGGTAGCGATCAGCTGACCTCTCTTTACCTTGTCTCCGACAGCAACGATAGGAGCACATGGTTTACCTACTGCACCCTGTTTCAGCAGCATCTGAATGTTTTCCATAATACGAATCTCCTTTTAAAACAAACTACATTTGCTATTGCATGTCTGATTCAGAGATATTCAGACATGCAAAAAATGCTTTTCACAATCCGATAAGATAATAACACTTTGCATTATTCATTTCAACAATGTTATCTCTTCTAACTATTGATAAAATTGATAATGCATCGCGCAATCTTTATCGGCAAGAGTATATCACAAATTCCGCCTTTTTTATACAAATTTGCACAAAGCTTTTATACTTAGGCATGCATTTTTTCTGCACAATTGCTTAAGTCCGACTTAACACTGAGATAAGATTGTTTATGCATGGTTTTATATCCATATAGCCTGCAGGATTATTGACAGGCTTTCGCGAATTGCGATAATATATCAGTATTCAGAGGGGCATTCTATAAAAAATTCTATAAAAATTGCTCCTCACAAAAAGCTATGTGTTTATAAGGAGGTAAATATCTCATGGCAAAGTATCTCGAGCCTAAAGTCAACTATGATCTTTATGACAAGCATGTCATCAGGACTGTTGAGGCGCATACAGAGGGTGAATACTGCAGAGTCGCTCTCGACTGCCCGGAGCTGCCGGGAAATACTATGATCGAAAAGAAGCATTATCTCGAGGAGCATTATGACTATCTCAGAACAATGCTCATGTTCGAGCCTCGCGGGCACCACGATATGTTCGGAGCTATCCTCTGCGAGCCGATCAATCCAGAGGCAGACTTCGGTATATTCTTCATGGACGGCGGCGGCTATCTGAATATGTGCGGTCACTGCTCCATCGGTGCTGCTACTGTTATCCTCGAAGCAGGCCTCATGGAAATGAAGGAGCCTGTTACTCAGGTCGTAATCGAAGCGCCTGCAGGTCTGATTCATCTTGACTGCAACTGCAAGGACGGCAAGGTTACCGGCGTTAAGCTCACAAACGTACCTGGATTCGTTTACAAAGAGAACTGCGAGCTCGAATATCAGGGCAAAAAGGTCGTATTCGACATCTGCTTCGGCGGCTCATTCTTCGCTCTCGTAGATGTAGAGAAGAACTTCGGATTCAAGGTAACACCTGAGCACACCAAGTTCCTCACAGAGTGGTCAAGCTTCGCTCTTCAGGAGATCAATAAGAAATTTGAGATCCAGCATCCTGAACTCGACATCACAAGCGTAGACCTCATCGAGAACTACTGCACAGACGAGCTTACAGAAGACGACAAGGCATACTGCCCGGATGCAAAGTTCGCACTGAAGAACCAGCTGGTATTCGGCGAGCCTCATGATCCGCAGATCGACAGATCTCCATGCGGCACAGGCACATCGGCTAAGCTGGCCTGGCTCTACAAGCACGGTGAGCTCGGCGTTGGCGAAAGCTTCGTTTACAAATCATTCATCGGCACAAGATTTATCGGTACCGTTGCAGATACCGCAAAGATCGGTGAATATGACGGCATCATCCCTCAGGTAACAGGCGCTGCGTATCTCTGCGGAGCGGCTAAGTGGTTCATGGATCCTGATGACAAGATGACAAAGGGCTTCACTATCTAACAGTCGAAGCTATCAGTCGAAAACCGGATCAGCTGATCAGAGGTTTTCAAAAAAACGCTTTGAAAAAGACCGGCCGGATGATCCCGACCGGTTTTTTGTGCTTCAGTTATGCTTTATTCAGCCCATATTCAGTGATTCGCTGCAGATATGAGTCACAAATAACCGTCCCCATCGACTCACCCCATTGACTCAGAAAAGATACTCTGATAAAAGATAACACAGTAAAAGATATACGCTAAATGAAAGATTTACATATGGATACTTCGATTACGATCAACAATGGAAACAAACGTGTCCTCGCTGCGGCGATGATCACGGCGTTCATGACGACATTCATGTCGAGCGCGCTCAACCTATCGGTGCCGGCGCTTGAGAGCTATTTCGGCGTAAGCGCGGCTTCGATTGGCTGGATAGTCAGCGTCTACACTATAACAGTAGCCGCGACCAGCCTGCCATGGGGCAAGGTCGCCGACATGACGAGCCGCAGAAATGTATTTTTGTGCGGTGTCGGAGGCTTCGCGCTGCTGTCGCTGATCAGTATATTTGCGGCGAATTTTTACATGCTGCTGGCGCTGCGGACGATGTCAGGCATATGCGCAGGCATGATCTTTGCTACCAACAACGCGCTGCTGATAAGCTCGTATCCGCATGAAGTGCAGGGAAAGGTCATCGGTTATTCCACGGCCGCAACATATATCGGACTGAGCACAGGCCCGGTTATCGGCGGTATCCTGAACAGCGCGTTTGGCTGGCGCTCGATCTTTGCCGTATCGGTAATAGTTTCGGTCGCCGCGTTTGCGGCAGGCCTCGGCGCGGCCCGTGAAGAATCCCGCATCAAAGGCAACAGCGAAAAGCATCGCGAGACAGCGCAGGATGTTCCGGGCGCTCTGCTCTATATGATCGCGATCAGCCTCAGCCTTTACGGGATGACAAGCCTCGGCGAAGGCGGTATACATGTGGCCCTGTTCGCAGCCGGTATCGCCGCACTGATATTTTTCTTCATGCATGAGAGATCCGCGTCGTCTCCGGTCATGCGTGTCAGCATGTTCAGCAGGAGCCGCACTTTTACATTTTCATGCCTTGCCGCCCTGCTCAACTACGGCGCGACCTTTGCGATCAGCTACAGCATCAGCATATATCTCCAGGTGATAAACGGCATGCCGTCGAGCCGCGCGGGCCTGATTCTGATAGTGATGCCGGCCATGCAGGCGCTGTTCTCACCTTTTGCAGGCAGTCTCTCGGACCGCGTAAGGCCGGCCGTGCTCGCAAGCATAGGCATGGGCATATGCACAGCGGCCCTCCTCCTATTTTCGCGAATGGGCACAGACACTCATATCGCTTATATCATCGGTACACTTTGCCTGACCGGTTTCGGCTTTGCCCTCTTTTCATCGCCCAATACAAACGCGATACTGAACTGCGTGAAGCCGAACGAATACGGAGTCGCAAATTCCATCATCGCTACAATGAGGACATACGGCCAGTCGTCGAGCATGGCCATCATAAGCATAATCACTACGATAGTTCTCGGCACAGGCAGCCTCGACAGCTCCCCTGCCGCAGAAATAATCAGACTGCTTCACACTGCATTCATCGTTTTCACGGGCATATGTGTCGTCGGCCTCTTCTTCTCCCTCGCCCGCGACCGGAAATAAGTCTGAGTTTGCACGATTTTGCGCACATGCATTGACAAGCGTGTCTGCCTGGTGTATATTAGTAAAGCTGTGAAAACAGTTTTGCGCTCGTAGCTCAGCTGGATAGAGTGTCTGACTACGAATCAGAAGGTCTAGGGTTCGAATCCCTACGGGCGCACC
>JAFRGH010000037.1 GCA_017433945.1 Mogibacterium sp.
CATAAAGTATTTTTGAGCAAATACCGTTTACAGCGTAGTCTTATGCTCAGTTGAAAGGCTCGAATTCAAAGTCCTCGTCAAGAACCTTTTCTCCCGGCAGCTTTACCAGTATATCCTCGTCCCACTCGCCCGTGATCAGCTTCTCAAGCATCTCGTTTCCGCCCGGAACAAGGCTCTTCGCAAGTCCGAGCTGCTTTGCGCACTCATCCGCGTAATCAAGAACAGGCTTAAGCTCGTAGCATCCTGTGTCTATCACACTTACATCCGTGTACGAATCGAGCATCAGCTTCATCAGCTTTTTGCCCTTGCGCTCACCGTATTTGGCAAGATAGCTGTCAAGCATGGTCAGCAGGGCTCCCTCGTCTCTGCTCCATCCGCCTGTCAGATACATATGCCCGGCCTTGAGATAATTCCGCCTGCTGCGTTTTCCTGTGCAGAGCATCATATTTACGCAGTCGTCAAAACGCGGCATTGCGAGAACCGCTCTGCCTGTCTGCCATCCCGCGGCGCCCTTGCCGCAGAGACCGTATGCGAGCATCACTATTTCGGCGCCGTCAGCCTCAGCCCTGTCGATCTCCCTCTGTATGACCCTGCGCAGATCGTCAGGATCGTTATGATAGCCCCTGTCCTGCCAGCGTATCTCAATGTCCTCACATCCGAAGCGGCTGAAGACATCGTTTATCTCGTCTTCGATCATGGAGCAGGCTATAAGCATCTTCTTTCCGCTGTATCCTCTGTATTTATTTGATTTAGTTCTGCCATCCTTCATAATTCCGGCGCACCGCTCTGCTCTTCAAAAGAATCGTCACAGTATCACAAGCTCGCGGAATATGCCGTGCGCAAGCTTTACACCGACATTCTTGATGCAGACCTGTCCGGCTATCTTAGCCCTGCCCCTCATCTCGAGCAGCGCCCTGAGATAATCAATGCCCGGATCAAGCTGAGTCTCCCTGAATTCGGCATGCCCCGTATCCTTAAGAGCATAGGTGAATTTAGGGCAGAGCAGGAAAATGCATGTATCGTCCATCAGCTTTTCGACCTTTTTCATGAACGGATGATAAAAATCCTCTACGGCATTCGTCAGAAATTTAGGTCCGAGTATGTCGAGCGATCCCGCCGAGTCCGAAAAGATGAACACATCGACTCCGGCTTTTTTGCCCTCCTCGATGTATCTCAGCAGCTGTCCGCCGAGCTTGTCGAAGACCTGAAGCATCTTGTCCCTATCCTTACGGTAGGCCTTGAATACCAGCCTCGGCTCCATCAGAGCGTTGAGCATGGTAAAAGGCCCTGTTACCTCGAGGCAGACAGTCTCGCCCTCTGCCTTCATGCTGCGGCAGGCATCGAGCACCTCGTGTATCCTGCCCTTTGTAAAATCTATATCCGGCAGGGCCAGGACCTCGTCCATATTGCCGCAGATCGGATCCTTTGCCCTCGGCCCGGTGTTCTCATCGCCGTAATTGAGGACAGCGCCCATGGCCTCAGCCTCAACGGTCCTGCAGAACGGCAGCAGGCAGAACTCCGAGCCGTCATGCTTTTTGATGGCCCCTGCCAGGATCTGCATGCTTTCGCTGTGCATATACGCGTCCGGGAACGTCAGACCGAGCCCCGCAGTCACCTCAGCGCTGATCCCGACCGAATTTGAATAAGTGCATTTGTATTCTGTTATCGCAGCCATATACAGCTGACCTCCTGTGAATCGTTTATAAGCGATCAATAATATCTGAAATATCTGATCAGTCGTATCTGATCATCTGATCGGTTTACAGAAACGGATCATCGTCAAACAGGGCATCCTGCAGATAAGCCCGCATGCAGCCGTCACCGTTCTCACTGCCGCTCACATTTCTTCTCCTGTTGCTGTATTCGAGCAGCAGCGCTGTGATCTCTATCCTGCTCCGCTCCGCCGATTTTGAGATATACTCTCTTACGGCGCTCTCCGTCAGCAGATCATGCGACAGCATATACCTGACTGCCTCGGCGCTCCGGCGGTTGACCGCAAGATCGAGCAGATTTTTTTGCCGTTCCCCTGCAAAGCCATCGATTATCTGATCGCCTGCAGCATCCGCATTCTTTTCCATATAGCTGATCACGGCTATGTATCTCGCGGCCGGCGGCAGCAGACCTATCTGCTCCGGAGCTATGTCTATCTCCCTGAGGCTGCGGCAGCCTGTGAACGCGCTTCGCGCGGCTGATCTCAGCGAACGCGGCAGGCTGATCCCCGTCAGGGCGTGGCAGCTTTCGAACATGTCCACGCCTATGGTCTCCAGGCCCTCCGGCAGCTTCACGCTCTTAAGGCTCCAGCAGTGCTGAAATACTCCCGAGCCGAAATGCGCTACTCTGTCCGGCAGATCGATACGCTGCAGTGCGTAGCACATGCGAAAGGCGTAATTGCCTATGCTGTCAACGCTGTCAGGCAGCAAAATCCGCTTCAGCGAATCAGCTCCGGAAAAGGCCAGCTCCTCTATGGATCTTATTCCGTCCGGGACAGTATAGCTGTCAGCCTTTTCAGGAGCGGCAGCGCTGTCAATACCGCCGGCAATGCCGGTATCGCCGCTTCCCTCCGGCCTGTCCTCGTATCTTTTGAGTCTGTCACCATCAATTACAGCAGACATTTATTCTCCAAAGGTTCTTACGGTATTAAGCACCGTCTTTACGTTTTCAAGAGGCGAGCCCATTCCGAGTCCGCAGGCCGGCGAGATTATGTCCGAGCCCGCATCGTAGCAGCTCTTTGCCAGCTTTTCGACTGTTTTAGGGTCCTGCATCTCTATGGCAAAGGTGCTGACATTGCCCATGATGACCTTGTCAGGCAGCTGCTTCTTCGCTTCTCTGATCGATACGACAGCATCGAAGCTGAACGCGTCGCTGTGTATCTTAGCGACCTTGTCATATACGGATTTCATCTGTCCGCAGATGTGAACGATGGTCTTCGCGCCGAGAGCCGATACAGCATCGACGACCTTGTTGATATATGTCACGGCATATTCATCGAAGAATTTAGGTCCGAGTATCTCGCCCGTGCCGCTCGGATCGGAAATAACGATGACATCGGCACCCGCCTCTACCTCGGCTTTTCCGAATCTGATCAGCTGCTCTGTCACGAACTCCATGTATTCATGAGCAAGCTCCCTCTTCTGGCGAAGCTGCTTGTAATACCTCGTAGGCTCCATTACAGAGCTCGCAACGCTGACAGGCCCTACGAGGTTGCCTATGATAGGATAATCGCTGGTTTCATCTCTCAGTATCCTTATGGCGTCGAGCACTACCCTGGCTCTTCCCGACTTAAGATCCATAGGGCTCAGCTTAGTATAATCCTCGACCGTATCTATTGCGTAGCCTGTGATGTGAGGCTCGAAGAGCTGAGAACCCATTGTGCATACAGCACCCAGGGCCTCCGCCTCCACAGACATGCAGAACGGCACGCCGTAGTTCTCAAAGCATCCCTGGTCTACTATCGCCTTCGCGAGATCCGCCATCAGGCGTGCATCCGTATGAGCCTCAGGCAGGTATACGCCCGCAACATCCTGAAGCTCCCTGGTCACCATATTCATCATTCCGCCCGGGCAGATGCATGCAGGCCTGTCGGCCTTGTGCCCCGAGAGTATCTTAATAAGTCTTTCATTAGCAGTAGTCATAATTGTATCCTTTTTTACTTGAACGTCGGGAAGATCAGGCACTCGGACAGCAGCCGCTCGTAGTTTTCGGTCGCGCCGAGCTCGAGATAATCCATCTCATGCGCAAGCTCCTCCATGCCCCGCTTCACATCGCCCGACATGAGAGCCATGTACGCTCCTGTCTTGGAGGTGTTGCCGACATATTCTATCCTGTCCTCTACCTCAAACGGCAGTATTCCCGTGCCCGTAATGCTGTCCGCAGGAAGGTGAGCGCCGAACTGGCCGGCGATCAGGACTCTGTCAAGATCCTCCATGCCTATGCCGGCCTTTTTCATAAGAGCCATGAATCCCGAGAGTATCGCGCCCTTGGCAAGCTGCACCTGGCGGATATCGCCCTGTGTTATATAGAGAGGCTCCGTATCTGCGCTTCCCTCAGTCATTCTGAATGAACGCTTTCCCTCTTCATCGACCTTGATATACTTTGATCTGTAGTCATCCTCGCCGAATTTACCGGCTTTGACAAAGGCTCCGGTCTTACGGACTATGCCCGTCCTCAGAAGCTCCTTTGTTACGGTCAATATACCGCTTCCGCAGATCCCCGCAGGCTCCGCGCCGCCTATGACCGCAAGCTCAATACCGTCTTCATTTATATGGATATCCTCTATAGCACCCTCTGCTGCGCGCATTCCCGAGCTTATATTCATTCCCTCAAGGGCAGGTCCGGCCGCGCATGAGCATGAGAGCAGCCTTCCGTTGCTTGCAAGCACTATCTCGCCGTTGGTGCCGATATCGATGAACATGACGTTGCCCTTGCGGTGCTTCAGGTCGCAGACATATGCCCCTGCGACTATATCCGCTCCGATATAGGCCGAAACCGAAGGCAGACAGTACAGCCTCGCTCCCGCGGCAGCTTTGAGCCCTATATCCTTTGCCGCAGTATCTCTCGCTCTCGCGAATACCGGAGCGAAAGGAGCCTTTCCTATAGGCCTCGCGTCGACGCCCATCAGCATGTGCATCATCGTACAGTTTGCTCCGACGCTGAACTCATATATCTGCTCCTGAGTGATGCCCTTGTCTTCGCATACGGATCTGACCATCTTGTTTATCGATCCGACAATGGCTTTCTGCAGCTTCTCTCTGCCGTCCTCAGGATTCTCTATCTCGTAGGTGATCCTGGTCAGCACATCAAGGCCGAAAAATTTCTGAGCGTTCACCTCGGATGCATGCCCGAGCTCCTCGCCTGTCAGCATGTCGATCAGTGAGCAGACTACGGTAGTCGTGCCTATATCTATCGCGACTCCGTATAAAGAGTCCGTCGTATCACCCGGCTCCAGCGCTATGACCCTGCCGGCGTGCATCACGGCTGTGTACTCGCCCGGCATCATCGAATGCTCCGATACAGCCTCGTATTCGAGCAGAGACGCGCCCGTCTCATCGAGTATCTGATCCTCGAACGGAGTCTGGCCTTCGAGCGTAGGCTTGTGGATCGTCACGCGCTGCTTGCGTATATCCGTATCGAAATCAAAATCCGGCATATAGCCTGACGCGAGCACCTCGTGCTTCTTCTCATGCTGGAGGGGCTCAATGGATATATCCCCTGACGGCACGACAAGGCAGGCAAGCCTTATGCCCTGCGCTGTCTCTTCTTCCCTGAGTATGCCTTTTTCGGTCTCTGTGACCTCACCGGCATCCCCGCCGGTCACCTTAACACGGCATTTGCCGCAGAGACCCTTGCCTCCGCAGGCGTTGTCCAGGAACAGTCCGGCATCCAGCATTATTTCCATCAAATTTTTGCCGGAGGCGAACTCGTAATTCTTCTCCTCCGGCATTACTTTCAGTAACGGCATTTCCTTTTTCTCTCCTTATTATTGCAGATCATCTCCGACCGCTTGCAGATGGTCAATCACAGATGACCGGCTTTTGCTGATCCGTCATGTGCGGCCGTTACTATTCGGCGATGCCGCACAGCTTTTTAGCTACCTCGACAGCCTCTACAGCGTTTCTCGAATAGCCGTCAGCGCCGATATCCTCAGCGTATTTTACGGAGATAGGGCTTCCGCCTACCATTACCTTTACACTGTCTCTGATGCCCTGTTCCTTGAGCTTGTTGATGACCTCTCTCATGCCCGGCATTGTAGTGGTCATCAGAGTCGACATCATTATCAGGTCCGCATCGACCTCCTTGGCCTTCTCAACAAAGCTGTCAAGAGGGACGTCTCTTCCGAGATCGTACATCTCAAAGCCTGCGGTCTCCATCATGATCTTGACCAGGTTCTTGCCTATATCGTGTGTATCACCCTCGACTACGCCGATGACAGCCTTTTTTGACTGTCCGAGGCTCGCGTCCTCAGGCAGATGAGGTCTCAGCACATCGAGTCCCGCATACATAGCGTCTGAGCAGAGCAGCAGGTCAGTTACGAAATACTCCTCCCGATCGTACATATCGCTGGCGCGGTTCATTCCGTCTACCAGACCGTGGAGAATGCCGTCCATAGGATCATATCCAGCCTCGATGTACTCTTCGCACACATCAGCGATATCTTCATCCTCCATCTCAAATACATAGTCGGACATTTTCTGCAGTAGTTCTTCTTTTGTTGCCATTATGACTCTCCTTACTCTACTTTAAAAATTATTCTTTGGTTTCTATAACTTCCGCAAGGGCTTCCTCTGCTATGCCGAGAGGCAGACAGCCCTTTCTTGCGCCTCTTCCGTATCTGCGGGCCGCGTATATAAACGCGTCGAAATTCTCTCTCGATGTTCCGATAGGAACCTGGCAGCCTGTTCCGAGGGTGTAGCCGTTCTCTGCCTCGGATCCTTTAATTATGCATTCCCTGCATGTAGCGATAACGTCATCTATCGTACCGTTCAGCATGACATCAACAGGAGCTACGTTTCCTACCAGTCCGAAGTGAGGCCCCATCACGTCTCTTGCCTTTGAGAGATCCTCCATGTTGTCTACGCTGAAGCTTGATACCCTGAGCTTTGACATTTCCTCCCAGAGAGGCGATGTCTTGCCGCAGATATGTATTCCCGGCTTGCGTCCGAGCGCCTGCGTCAGACCCTCGATCAGCATCTCCAGATACGGCTCGGAGAACTTTTTGTAATTTCTCATGCCGAGTATATCAGAGCAGCTCACAGGGTCGCAAATAGTGCAGCCTCCGCCGCCGAATTCAGCCGCGAACATTTCAGCATACGCAACGGTATACTCGACACACCATTTCAGCAGATCGTTAAGCTTGTCCGGAGCCTTGACCGTATCGCGCAGTATCTTTTCGACCGGTCTGATACATGACGCGTTCGTAAAAGGTCCCGCTACAGGCATCGCTATGCCCATCTCAGGAAACGCTTCCTTGAGATCTATACCTCTCTGCAGTACGGACAGGAATACCGGATTCTTTTTCGGATCATCCTTCATCAGTTCAGGCAGCTTGCTGTAGTCATCGAGCACAGGCTTTGTCACCCTGTCGATACCGACCTCAGGGAAATATATTTCAGAGCCCACGGCCTGGGCCATCGTGCGGAGCCTCAGCCCTGCAGCCAGACCGCCGATATTGAATTCTTCTTTTCTGCGCTTTATGACATCGATGTGGACCTTTACATCGTTTCTCCACTGAGCTGTTGTGTAGCCAAAGATACCGGCCATAGCCTCCTCATTGCTCTGTATCGAGAACGGTATGTGATCGACTGTCTCTCCGGCAGCGTATTTTTGCATTCTTTCACCCTCGGACATTGTCTCTGGGTATTTTTCCATTTCCTTTTTCAGCTCTTCATAATTCATGAAAGCCACCTCCCTTTAGACGGCTGCTGCAGCCCGGATATCAGAATTTACAATCCTAAATGATTCTACAATAATAATCACAATATCAGTATTGAATCGATTGATAAGCTGTGATATTTTAATCAATATTCGTAATACCAGTCACAGCTGGTGAAATAATCACCCAGATCGTGAGGATAAATATGCTCAAAATAAACAGACACGAAAAAATCAAACAGCTGCTCAGCGAAAACGGCAGTCTGCTTGTCTCCGATGCCTGCGAAATACTCGGCTGCAGCGACCAGACCATACGAAGAGATTTTCAGGAACTCGAGGAGCAGGGAGTACTCAAGAGGATACACGGAGGCGCGTTTATCGAAGCTCCCGAGGACAAAGGCGTACCTATACATCTGCGTTCGCTTCTGCTTCCGGAGGAAAAGAGGCATATGGCAGATATCACCACCGACAGATTCGTCGGTATGGGCGATGTGATCATGCTCGATCACAGCTCCACATGTGATACTCTCGCGCGCAGACTGCTTGAATCGCGCACTGCCGCGACCATCATTACAAACTCCGTAAGCATTGCCGAAGCATTCACTCACGCATCCGTCCCCGGAAATCTCATATTTACCGGAGGCAAATACAACGAGCGTTCAGGATCCTTTACCGGCAGCGATGCTCTGAGATGCATTTCATCATATTTTGCGGACAAGGCCTTCATCAGCTGCAGCGCTATAGATATGGATCACGGGATGCTCGACACAAACGAGGCCCATATGGACATAAGGAGGGCTATGCTCGATCACGCGAAGGAGCGCTATCTCATGGTAGATCACACCAAATTCGATGACCGCGCCAGCTATATCATAGGCAGTTTTAACAGGCTCAGCGGCATCATAACCGACCGGAAGCCTGACGAGGCATGGTGCGAGTATTTCAGAACAAACGGCATCAATGTGATCTGGTAAGCAGCTTCGATAAGCTTAGCGCCATCAGATATCCGTAATAATACCGGCAGCAGACATTCTGATTCAGTGTCTGCTGCCGGTTTTTCATTGTACTGTATTTCCTTCCCTGTCCGGAACCTTGTCCGAAAACGGAATTTGGCTACTGGCATTCGTTCGCTCTGTTGCGGTTCTCTGACCACAGAGGATAGCTTCATAAGGCTTGTTGCCGAATACAACTCTTGCCGGGTTAAAATAGTTAAATCCGTTCATATAGTCCCCCTTTGATCCATACAGCATATTCCTATACGGATCATATTATATACTATTCCTTATCCTTCTTTACCTGTCCGTGCGACTGGAACTTGATCATTACCTTTTCCATCTCTTCCCTCGAGAGGATGTTCGGCTTGCCTACGCAATTGCATCTCCACTGGATCTGAGCTACCCACTCGCACTCTCTCGCGATTCCGAACGCGTCATTGATATCCTTGCCTACGGAGATGAATCCGTGATTAGCCAGCAGTGTAGCCTTTGCGTCGCCGATGGTCTCGGCAGCAGCGACTGCGAGCTCCTTTGATCCGTATGTCAGATAAGGCGTTACAGGAACTACGTCTGTAGCAGCGTCCGCAAGTACATAGTGTACGGAATAGATAGGCTCTCCGAGGCATGCAAGCACCGTGCAGAACATCGAGTGAGTGTGGACGGTAGCTGTCATTCCCGGTTTATGCTTGTACATCTGGATGTGAAGATCCTTTTCGCTTGATGGCTTCTTATCTCCGTCAACGATCTCTCCGTCAAGGTTCATTACTACGACGTCCTCAGGCTTGATGCTGAAATAGTCCATGCCTGACGGGCTGATGCACATAAGTCCCTGCTCAGGATCATAAATACTGATATTTCCGCCTGTACCGTCGGTCAGGTTCTCTGTTACAAGCTTCTTTCCGTATTCAACTACGAGATTTCTTTCCTTTTCCATTAACATGATGATCTTCCTCCTTATATACCGGTATTAATATGTGCCTCTCAGCTCGTCTGCCTCTTTGTGCAGTCTCTCGATTATCTCATCGTTCAGCGGGCAGGATTTGAGACCTACCTCTTCCGGAGAGAATGTTACGCTGCCGTCCTCGAGTACGAAGCACGGCAGTCCCGCGTAGCCGTTCTTTCTTGCCTCGTCGAACGCGGCATCGTTGTCTCTCAGGCTCAGAAATTCCTTGAGCAGCAGTATGTGCTGCGATACGTCGATGATCTCGAAGCGCTCATCGTCCTTTACCTGTTCGTAAAGACCTGAGCATTCAGGGCAGCTCTTGATTCCGTACAGTTTTATCATTGCCTTTTCTCCTTTTTGTGCTTTAAATGCTTTTTTTACAAAGCGCAAGGACACCCTGCCTGACGCTGCCTGCATCAGCCATACTGATACAAACGGTCCGGCAAATCAGGCGCCCTGCATTTTTCTTAGAAGGTTATATCTGACTTGTTTTGTAAACTTATCTTATTTATCTTCTTTCTTGTTAACGACCATCTTAGGGAATCCGATGATGATGAAGATGATTCCGAAGATGAACATCAGCCATGAATAGAATACGAACGGAGCTACAGTGACAGGCGAGATCGAAGCGAGTCCGCCGATAGCCAGCAGCTGTCCTGCATAAGGTGTGATACCCTGTGGAGCGATCTCAATAGCGATAGGGGCGAGAGCTGTTACAGTACCCATGGATGTACCCATCGAGAATGAGATAACGCATCCGATGAGGAAGATTCCAGGGAGAACCAGTGCGATAGCCATAGCGAGGAACATACCGATCATCAGTGGGAAGTTACCGAAATCGCCGGTAGCGATACCCATGATGAAGTAAACGATAAGGAAGATCAACAGTGGGACTAATCACAGAAAGCTTCCCTTGCTCTGAGTGTTTTTGTTGTCCATTTTACTCCATTTTCCTTTCCCTGCCTTTTTATTTGGCAGTTCACCTGAGACATAAACTTTTCTCCAGTCCAAACACTCATATTTTCCAAATAATCCCTATCAGAGTCAACAAACGGGCGTTGTTTTTTGTTGCCTTAAGAGAATGAAAAAATTGATATGTTGGTTCTTAGCTATAATATAATCCTATATCGGACATAAATCAACATTTTCTTTCATTATTGTACATAAATTATATCTATAAATCACCACGGATCGTGAGTCAATGAGTCATATATCCAGCCCGGCGAGCTGCGCGTCTATCTCGCGCTGCCGCTCTCCCGTCAGCAGGCTGCCGTTGTGGCTGAAATACTCATCGCAGCCGAAGCGATAGATAAAATCCACGCAGTCCGGCTCGGCTGTCAGCTCCGTCAC
This sequence comes from Mogibacterium sp., assembly GCA_017433945.1. GTDB lineage: Bacteria > Bacillota > Clostridia > Peptostreptococcales > Anaerovoracaceae > Crickella. The sequence goes on from JAFRGH010000037.1 coordinate 10,657, forward strand.
GATCAGTGTCATTTCCCTGCCGTCGCCCCAGCATTCATCCGCGAAGCTTATGAGAGCCGACATCCTTGCGCGCAGCTGTGATGCTTCCTCCCTGCGCACGGCTGCCATTTCAGCGTATTTGCTTCGGATAATGTCGTATGAGGACTCATAATCTGATGCAGCCGCAGCCGCAGCTGCGAGTACGCTCAGCATTTCTGCCGTGTTCTTTAATATCTGCCTCTCGCCGCGGCTTATCGAACCTGCCCTGGCCCCGGCAGTTCCGGCTTGCCTTACCTCATCAGCGATTTTCGCCATACTTTCTGAAGGGCTGAGCTCCGGGCTTATACGAGGCATGCCGGCAGATTTGTCCGCGGCAGTTTCTCTTAAGTCATTCGCTCTTTCCCTGTACTCTTTAATATATCTTTTCAGCCTGTCCAGCGCGTGGTACCCGGCCATGAATCTGCGAGCATCATCCTTAACGGCCTCAAGCAGCAGTCCGATCAGGCTGTAAACCTCATCGAAGCCCGCATCACGGGCTCTTGCCCTGATCTCTTCTCTGCAGCTTCCCGAGAGTATCTCTGCCGCCGGATACTCGCTCTGATATTTCCTGTAGAGATCGTAATACACCGCAAACTCTGACGCCGTCACCGGATCCTGCAGATACTGGATCATCAGGTCCTTATCCGCGTCTATGCCGTTACGCTCATACAGATACAGCATGCCTGAGAGATCCTCCCAGCCTCTCGGCGTCACTATCCTCCTGCCGGAGACAGTAGTCTCGACCGAGTAGAACCTGTTTCTCCTTGCATCGAGAAATGCCGTGACAGCCGGGTGCACGCCTGCGCCCGCGGCATACTTTTTCCACGCCTCGTAATCCGGCTCGACATCTATCTTTTTGAGCCTGTCGAGAGTCACTATATCAAATTCCCTGACCGAATCATTGTATTCAGGAGGGTTCCCGGCAGCCGTTATTATCCATCCGTCGGGGATCCTGTGGCGCCCGAAGACCTTGTACTGCAGAAGCTGCAGCATCAGCGGAGCCAGAGTCTCGGACACACAGTTGATCTCATCGAGGAAGAGTATGCCCTCCCTGACGCCTGTCTCCTCCATAAGATCATAGATAGAGGCTATGATCTCGCTCATCGTATACTCGGTCACATCGTATTCGACGCCGTCATATGTCTTATGAGAGATAAACGGCAGGCCGATCGCGCTCTGGCGGGTGTGATGCGTCATTGAATACGCAAGTATCCCTATGCCGAGATCTGCGGCTATCTGCTCCATCACCGCTGTCTTGCCTATGCCGGGCGGCCCGATAAGGAGCACCGGTCTCTGCTTTTCGACAGGTATCACATACTCTCCATCCTCATCGCGTGTCAGATACGCTCTCACCGCGTTCTCTATCTGTATCTTCGCTTTCCCTATGTTCATGTTTTTTTCCTATGTTTTTCCCTATGCTCTTCCCTGTTTTTCTCTATGCTCTATCTTCTCTCAGCCCGTCACGGTCTATGACCGCCTTTATCGCCCAGACCGGCACATCAGGCACGCTGATGCCGTCATCGGTGAATACGAAGGCTGTCCTGTACGGAGGCTTCCTTTCCGGGAACGTTCCGAGTCCGTCGGTGAAATATATCAGGCCCTTGAGATCGGTGAACGCGCCCTCGGCGATCAGGCTGTCCACATAGCTGAATACCGGTCTGAAATCAGTGCCGCCGAGGCCCCTTATATCCACCTCTTCGATATATCTGTCAAGATCCGATGCGCTCCTTACGACATGATCACTCTGTATCTCAGAGTCGCACTGTATTATGTGGACGTTTATCTCTCTGAAGAACGAGTCCTGCTGCCTCAGTATTTCGCAGGTCCTGCGTATGAAGCCCCGGACCTCTTCACCCGCAACAGAGCCCGAGGTATCTATCGCTATCACAAAATCCCTGATCCTGTGGTCATCACGATATTCGACCGGCTCAATCAGAGGCATATTGCCGTAATGAGTCAGCCCGTAGGTGTAGCAGATATAGTCGAACTCGTCCTCTGAAGGCTTTATCTCCTCGCCGAATGAGGCGAATTTTTTGAGAAATTCCGAATAGTCATACTGCTCACGGATCACGGCCCGGATGTTCTGTACCAGCGTGCCGGATGAAGCTCCGCGTACCTTTGCGAATATCTCCAGCTCCATATCGATCTGTCTGGCTATATCCTTCCATTTAGCCGGATCCACTATGTTCTCATCAGTATTGACCCCTGTCAGCTGTGATGATCTCATGCTGCCGGTAAGCTCGCTGCTGTCGCCTTCATACCATATGCTGTGATCATCCGGCGAAAATATCCGCCTCAGCTTATCGATCCGATCATGATCGGGCTTTTCCGGATCCGATCCTGATACAGGCGAAATGAGATACTCATATATCCGCTTTGCTGTAAGCTGCCTGATACTGCGCTTCAGTTTCTTTATCACAGGCAGCTGCAGTTCCTCGCGCCTGCTTCTTGTGCACGCCAGCCCCAGATCGCATATAGACGCTTCGACTGCAATATCGCAGGCCAGATCCCATTTTTCCCTGTCCCCGAGGCTGGCTCTGCCTCCCAAAAAAGGATGCATGAACACAGAATGCAGCACTATATGCAGGTATACACGGGTCATTTCCTCAGGCGATTCGCGATATGTCCTGAGCACATGCACAGGTGAATAATATATGGCATCTGAGCCAGCGGCTATGCTGCCGTCATATATCCGCCTGCCCTGTATCCCGAGCGCGATATCGAGACAGCGCAGGCTGACGAGAAGCCTGTTCCTCGCCACATCGAGCACCTCTGCTGCCAGTCCGTTTATTCTGTCATTCTTATTTAAGTTATCTTCCATTAGTCCGCGTCTAACTGACCCATCATTTCTCTGATCTTTGCCGCAGTCTCTGCCGCAAGTTTGTGATCCTCGCCGCAGGCTGTCACTCCCACTACAACAGGATCATCTCTGACGATACCCGGAAAATAAAAATCGCATAGAGAGCTGTCGCCGGCGACATTAACAAGTATGCCTCTTCGTCTGCACATATCTGCTATCCGGGCATCTGTCCCCGCATGCCCCGTTGCTATTATGGCAATATCCGTCCCTGCAAGATCCTCTTCGCCGAATCGTCGGCAGTGAAATTCTATACAGCCCTCGTCAGCCAGCTGTTCTATTCCGGGCACGGCTTCGGGCGCGACCACAGTCACAGATCCGGCAAAATCATAGATGCTGACAAGCCTCCTTAGAGCTATCTTTCCGGCTCCGACAAACAGTATGTTCTTTTGCGTGAGATCCACGAACATAGGGAAATAAAGACTCATTCGTAATACCTTTTCTTGACAAAGTGATTGAGTATGCCTCCGGCTATGATAATGCCGAGGGCAATATATATGACCTGGACAGCCTGCTGCTGAGTGTCGACTATCGTAGCTCCCTCATCCGAAAGCTCTATAAGAAGAGCATCATCAGGCAGACTCGACGCAAGGAATACTATATTCCTGTCGTACCATTTATCCCTGCTTTTGCTGTAAGCCGCGCACGGCATCTCTTTATTGAGAGCTTCAACAGCTAATGTGAATCTGCCGTATCCCTCTGATTCATCCGCCGGTATCCATTCAGAGCTGTCCGCAGCTGCCGCCTGATCCGCCGTACCGGGATACACATAGGCATAGCTGGTGCTTGACAGGCTTATCACAGCCTTCATGCTTCCGCCTTCGTTATCCAGCTCAGCCGCAGTTATCTTAAAGAATCTCGAATCCGACAGCGCCTCGACATCGTATACGCCCTCACGTATATCTTCGGGATAGACCGGGCTCATGCTGTAGATAAGAGTTCCGTCCTGCAGGGATCTGTCGCGCTTCTTCGCTCCCGCGTCACCGGTTCCCGCGCCGGTCCGTTCCGGCTCTATTCCTTTTTCACTGTCCTTAATTACGACAGGCTCTGCGTACACATATGCAGCGCCCGTTATCGCAGCCGCAGGTGATGCCGTATCGTTCATAGCCGGCGATGCCGCATGGAGCATCGGAGCAGCCGCAGCTACAAGCAGCGCCGCCAGAACAAGTTTTGCCGCGTTTGCCACGCTCTCAGCCGCAGCTTTTATACGCTGTACAGACGGTCCTTCGCGGCAAAACTTGTTCTGGCGGCGCTGCTTGTAGCTGCGGCTGCTCCGATGCTCCATGCGGCATCGCCGGCTATGAACGATACGGCA
>JAFRGH010000038.1 GCA_017433945.1 Mogibacterium sp.
ACACCATAGCGCATTGGTGTTAGTATATGCGGGCACGGATACGTTGATGTGTTTTGCGCGTTTAAATCAAGCCCGGTAAAGCACATATCATATAGATCCGAAAAGATGAGGCGCCCGTCAAGGCAGGGTATCCCGGAGTGAAGGACTTAAAAGACAAAAATGATGAGATAGGCACAGTTGAATATGTCAGCATGCTGTACGATTTCTACGGAGATCTGCTGAGCGACGGCCGCAGAGAAGTCATGGCGCTTTATCATGAAGATAATCTGTCGCTGTCGGAGATAGCTGAGGAGCTCGGCATGACCAGGCAGGCTGTGCATTACTCACTTAAAAAAGCGGAAAAAGCTCTGCAGGGCTATGAGGATAAGCTGGGTCTGCTGGAAGAGTATGAAAGGAAGCAGAAGCTGGCTGAGAAGGCGCTGAATATTCTTGAAAAATCAGGTGCTTCCGAATCAGAAGGCAGAGAGCTTACAGATATAATACGGAAGCTTGCTGAATAGCACAGGACAATAGACAAACGGAGACAATATGGCATTCGAAGGTTTATCTGAAAAATTACAGGGCGCGTTCAAGGATCTCAGGGGACAGGGCGTCGTATCCGAAAAGGATTTTGATGACGCGATGCGGGTCGTCAAGATGGCCCTGCTCGAGGCGGACGTAAACTTTAAGGTCGTCAAGGATTTTGTAGCGACCATCAAGGAAAAGGCTCTCGGCGCCGGAGTGCTCAAGAGCCTGACGCCTGACCAGATGGTGGTCAAGATCGTTAAGGACGAGATGGTCGAGATGATGGGAGGCACAGGCTCCAAGCTCACTTTCTCACCGAGCGGATTCACCATCATCATGCTGGTGGGTCTCCAGGGAACAGGTAAGACTACCACAGCCGGTAAGCTCGCGGCTTATCTCAAACAGACCGGCAAGCATCCTATGCTGGCTGCCTGCGACATATACAGGCCGGCGGCTATCGATCAGCTCGAGATCGTAGGTAAAGCCGTAAACACACCTGTATATGTAGACAGAGAATCGCATGACGCTGTAAAGATCGCGCTCGATGCTGTTCAGGATGCTCAGCGCAAGGGTATGAACGTGCTGATCGTCGATACGGCCGGCCGTCTGCAGATAGACGAACAGCTGATGGACGAGCTCAAGGCGATCAAAAAAGACATCAAACCTCATGAGATACTGCTGGTTGTCGATGCGCTCACCGGTCAGGACGCTGTGAACATAGCTAACGGATTCAACGATGCGCTCGGCGTTGACGGGATCATCATGACTAAGATGGACGGTGATTCCAGAGGCGGCGCTGCCCTCTCGGTCAAGGCTGTAACGGGCAAACCGATCAAGTTCATGGGTACAGGCGAAAAATATAATGCGCTTGAACCTTTCCACCCTGACAGGATAGCATCCAGGATACTGGGCATGGGTGACGTCATGTCCCTCATCGAGCAGGCGGAGAACGCGCTCGAAGAGGACGAGCTTATGCAGCTCGAAGAGAAGATGCGCAGGAACAAATACGATCTTGAAGACTTCCTCACGCAGATGAGGCAGATCAACAAGCTCGGCGGCATCAGCAAGATAATCGACATGATACCGGGTATTTCCGCGGCGGACAAAAAAGGCATAGATCTTGAACAGGGCAAAAAAGAGCTCGCAAGGATGGAGTCGGTCATACTCTCCATGACGCCTAAGGAAAGACGCAATCCGAACATTCTCAATGCTTCGAGGCGCAAGAGGATAGCTGCAGGTTCAGGCCAGACCGTGCAGACTGTCAACCAGGTCATGAAAAAATACGAAGAGATGAAAAAAATGGCCAAGATAATGACAAACCCTAATTCCAAGAAGGCGCGCGGTA
>JAFRGH010000039.1 GCA_017433945.1 Mogibacterium sp.
GCTGCGGATCGCCGGCTCGGTTTTGCCGCATTCTTCACTGATGGACCGGCAGTATAATGCCTCTTCATATTTGCGGCCCCGAAGCTGCAGCAGCCGGATATATACTGCAGTATCCGACTTCCCTTCGATATTGATCTCAGCAAGCTCTTCGGGCGCTGTGTCAAAGTTATCTGTAAGATAACGAAATCTTTTCTGATCCACTATCAGTCTCCATATCTTAATTGTCGAAGCATATTACGTAACCGATATTACCGGTCCGGACTTGCTGCAGGCTGTATGCAGGGATCATCAGAGAATATGATCCTGTATTCAGCCTTTGATTTTTGCTGTAAGCATGAACAGATACTTGTTGATGATCTCGACAACGATGAATCCGAGCGCGATCCCGAGACATGTGACAACCAGTGTGACAGCCTCGGATCTCGCGGCAGCTGTCTGCTCCATTACGATGGCATACATCATATAGTACAAATTAGGTCCCGGCACGAGAGGGAAGACGCATACCGTCAGAAAGATCGTCGCCGGGGCTTTGTTTACTCTCGACATCACCTGCGCGTAGGCCGCCACGAATATGGCTCCGACCAGTGTAGAGAGGAAATTGCTGTAGCCGGCGTCATAGAGCAGCGCGTATACGAGCCATGTAAAGAACGCGCCGATGCCGCAGTAAAGTATCTGTATGCCCTTTACATTGAACCAGTAGGCGAATCCCACGCACGCTGCCGTGCATGATATCAGCTGAACGATAAGGCTTGGAGCAAGTTCCATCATTTTACAGCACCCCCTTCATGAGCAGTATAGGCAGCGCGATGCCTATCGCGATGCCGGTTGCGCCGAGCACCGCCTTGGAAATATTGATTATCCCTGACAGGGTGTCCTTGTGCAGCAGATTGCTGATGCCGTTTGTAAAGCCTATCCCGGAGATCATCAGCATGACTACGCCGACTGTTATATTGCCGGCATGATGGCCGAAGCCGAGCTGCACCGAGACAATTATGAATATTTCAACTATAAATGAAATGATCGCGTTGAATATCAGAGGATTGGATTCTATTTTGCCCAGTATATCTCCGAGCGCCACTATAATAAGGGACGCTATGACCGCAACTATGCTGTCGAGCAGGTCGCAGTTGAAGAATACCGCGAAGCCCGTACCTCCGAGAACACCCGCGAGGTAGTGTATCCATTTCGGCTGAGCGGGCCGCGAGAGGACCTCGTCGAGCCTGCGCCTAAGCTCGGGCGCATCCGGCGTATCCGCGCATACCCTGCGCGACAGATTGTTAAGATAGTCGAGCCTGTCAAAATTCATTTCTCCGCCCGGCACGTGGCGGATCTGCGTTATTATTTCTCCGTCCGGTGCTTCCACCGTAGCCTGGATATTCGAAGAAATGACCCAGCAGTTGGCCTTGGTGAAGCCGTAGCTGCGGCACAGCCTGTACATGCTGTCCTCTACGCGGCCGATCTCGGCGCCGCTGTTGACCATTTCCTCGCCTATATCCAGTATTCCCTTAAGTATCTGTTTATAGTCCACTGTCAAAATCTCCCTTTTATCCCCAAATGCACGAAAAATATGCTACCACAAAGTATTCGATCTTTCAATATCACAGTACAAAACAAAGAAATAACGATCTATGAGTCAATGAGGACGGTGTTTTTAGAATCGCCGACCCGCTGATTGTTGTGCGGGCAGGGTGGTGGTATAATATCCCCGTTGGAATGAAAAGGCGCTGCAGCGTAAAGCGCGGCAGCCGAGAGTACGGTAATTGAAAGGAATTGGACGGAGAGTGAAAATGGGTAATTGCGCAGTAGTGGGAATCAACTGGGGAGATGAAGGCAAGGGCCGTATGGTCGATCTTCTGACCGAAGAATACGATATAGTCGTAAGATATCAGGGCGGCGGCAATGCCGGACATACCGTGATAAACGATAAGGGCAGATTTGCTCTGCACCTGCTGCCGTCAGGAGTATTCAGGGACGGCGTTATGAATATACTCGGCAATGGTGTAGCTCTGGATCCGGAGAACCTCTGGAAGGAGATACAGGATGTTTCTGCGAACGGTGTGGATGTCACGCCGGAGACGCTGCGCATCAGTGACAGAGCCTCGCTTCTGATGCCGTGGCACAGGGAGCTTGACGGACTCGAGGAGGCACGTCTGGCGGACAGGAACTACGGCTCCACTAAACAGGGCATAGCACCTTTTTATTCGGATAAGTATCAAAAAAAGACAGTTCTTGCCGGCGAGCTGTTCTATCCGGATGAGCTCCGCGCCCACCTCAGGGAGCTGCTCGAATGGAAGAATCTCACGCTGACCGGTGTATACGGCGCAGAGCCTTACACAATGGAAATGCTGGAGCAGTGGATCACGGATTACTGTGAAAACATAAAGCCGTATATCTGCGATACAGGACTGCTGCTTTCAGAGGCTCAAAAAGAGGGAAAGACCATTCTGTTCGAGGCTCAGCTTGGCGCTCTGAGAGATCTCGATTACGGCATTTGCCCGTATACCACCTCGTCCAACACGCTGGCGCGTTTTGCCCCGATAGGCTCGGGCCTGCCGTCAGCTGAGATAGATGAGGTGATCGGTGTCGTCAAGGCATATTCGACCTGTGTGGGTGAAGGCCCGTTCGTCGGAGAAATGTCCGGCGAAGAGGCTGAGAGACTGCGCGAGGCAGGCGGCGAGTACGGTGCCAAGACCGGCAGACCGCGCCGCGTAGGGCCTCTGGATCTTGTGGCGACCAGGTACGGCACAGAGATGCAGGCGGCTACATGCCTTGCAGTCACCAAAATGGACGTGCTCAGCTATCTCGAGACCATACCTGTAATAAAAAACTATATAGTGAACGGCGAAAAGACAGACAGATTCCCGTTCCCTGTCCTGCTTGATCAGGCGGAGGCGGATATCGAGTATGTACAGGGCTGGAACTGCGACATTTCGGGAGCGCGCAGCTGGGAGGATCTTCCCGAGGCAGCGCGGCGATACATAGAAATGATAGAGGAATACACCGGCTGTCATGTCGGCTATGTGTCGGTCGGCGCTGAGCGCGAAAGCATCGTTATAAGGCAGCGTTAAGGCAGTGATCAGGCAGCAGTAAGCCAATATTAAGCCGGTATCAGGCCGGTATCAGGACAGTATTACAGGAAAGCAGGATGATATGACAGACAGATACGAATCGCCGCTGGCATCGAGATACGCTTCGGACTACATGCTCAGACTATTTTCGCAGGACACGAGATACCGTACATGGCGCAGGCTCTGGGCATCACTGGCGCGGCACGAGATGGAGCTTGGACTGCCTATCAGCGAAGAGCAGGCAGCTGAGCTTGAGGCACATATAAATGATATCGACTATGAGACAGTAAGACGCAGGGAAATGGAAGTACGCCATGATGTTATGGCTCACGTTTACGCCTACGGCAAAGCTGCTCCGTCAGCTGCCGGGATAATACATCTCGGCGCGACCAGCTGCTATGTTACGGACAACGCGGATCTGGTGATTTACAGGGACGCGCTTAAATACATAAGGAAGGAGCTTCTCAGGGTCATCGCCAATCTGGCTGATTTCGCGGATCGATATAAAGCGATGCCGGCTCTCGGATATACGCACTACCAGCCGGCCCAGCCTGTGACCATAGGCAAATGGGCTACGCTGTGGATGCAGGACTTCGTTTCCGACATCGCGGAGCTCGATTTTGCGATAAGCAATATAAAATTTCTAGGATGCCGCGGCACGACCGGAACAGAGGCGAGTTTTATGGATCTCTTTGACGGCGACGAGGCAAAGATCGACGCGATGAACCGCGCGATAGCCGCGGATTTTGGCTTTGAAGAATGCTTTGACGTGTGCGGACAGACGTATCCGCGCAAGGTCGACAGCAGGATACTGAACGCGCTCTCCTCGGTCGCGCAGAGCTGCTGCCGCATGGCGAATGACATCCGCCTGCTCCAGCACGACAGACAGCTCGAGGAGCCATTTGCCAGCAAACAGATAGGCTCGTCGGCCATGGCTTACAAGAGAAATCCTATGCGCTGCGAGAGGATCTGTTCACTGGCGAGATACCTGATGGCGGATGCTATGAACGCTCCTATGACAGCATCTCTTCAATGGATGGAAAGAACACTCGACGACTCGGCCAACAGGCGCATTTCCATGCCTGAAGGCTTCCTCTGCGCAGACGCGATAATACGCCTCGCGCAGAATGTCACCGACGGTATACATGTAAATGAAAGGATAGTGGAGCGGACGATAAACGAGTATCTGCCGTTCATGGCTACGGAAAATCTGCTCATGGAGGCCGTCAAGCGCGGCGGAGACAGGCAGGAGCTTCACGAGGTGATCCGCAGATGCTCCATGGAGGCTACGGCTAAGATGAAAAACGGTGAGGAATGCGACCTGATGCAGAGGCTTGCCGCCGAGCCGCAGTTCGGACTGAGCGGCGATGAGCTGCGCTCGGTTCTGGATCCGGAGTTGTATACAGGAAGATGTTCGCAGCAGGTGGAGAATTATATTGAAAAGATACGCCCGCTCATAGCCGGGGCGGACGCGGGATCAGCCGAGATCAGTTTGTGATGAAGTGAGGGAACGGGGGAGCAGATGGAGCTGAGAACTTTACAATATTTTGTCACGGTTGCTGAGGAACTCAATATAACGCGGGCCGCGGAAAAGCTGCATATGAGCCAGCCGCCTCTGAGCGCTCAGATAAAGAATCTTGAGACTGAGCTTGATACGGTTCTGTTCATACGCGGCAAGAGGACGCTCAAGCTGACAGAGCCCGGGCAGCTGCTTTACCGGAGGGCAAAGGATATACTGAGCCTTGCGGACAGGACAAGGAGCGAGATACTGTCGATGAGTGAAGGCATGAGCGGAACCATCGCGGTGGGACTTGTCGAGGGAATAGCGCCGGATATAGCGGCCGAATGGTTTGCCGGGTTCATGCAGCTGCATCAGAATGTGAGGTTCAGAATACTTGACGGGAGCACGGATGATCTGCTCCAGAAGCTCAGGAGCGGTATTGTCAGTCTCGCCGTAATAACATCACCTTGCGATCACTCCCTGCTTCACAGCTTTCACGTGGGAGAGGAACACATGTCTGCACTGATGAGCAGATCACATCCGCTTGCTGCTGTTATGGACAGGAAGGTGAGGGTAGCGGATCTGGTAGGCGAGAATCTCATAGTCCCGAGCAGAAAAGCCCTGATAGATACCATATATAAGTGGTTCAAGGATGTCGGATCCGAGCCGAAGATAGTATGTGAAATGGACAGCTATCTGGATGCCGCCGCGCTGGCCGGAAGAAACGTCGGGATAAGCATATACCCCACGACTGCGTATATCCCGAACGACAATCTCGTTTCAAAGGAGATCGCCGGAAGCAGCAAGAAGCTCGAATACCTCTTCGTATGGCGAAAAGGACAGCCCCTGCCTGTGATAGAAGAACGCTTCATAGATTTCGTAAAACAGATGGTGATGAAATAAGCCGGCGGAAGCGACCTGCTGACCTGCGGATCGTCTCCGCCGGCTCGATTCATCATTTTTGCTTGCTATCATACGAAAAAAATAGTGAACGAAAACTCTGCAAGGTCACAGAACATGACCCACAGCAGAGTTTTTTGCTTGCAAGAACCTGTAAGAATATGTGTTTGGGAAAAACACCGGTTTCCATACGCAATTGATATGGTAACGCTTATGATATACATATTTTATTTTGAAATCGGATTGTTTTATTTTAGTAATATGGTTTTAAGCATATTCAGAATGGGGCGTTTTTAATATTGCGCCTTTTAATACTGCGCAAAAAGGGGGAGACTGAAATGAGTACAGTATCGGATTATTTCGGATCAATGGTATTTGATGACAAGGTCATGAGATCGATGTTGTCCGCGGATGTTTACGGATCGCTCCGCAAGACTATCAACCATGGTATGCCGCTCAATCCTGACGTAGCCAATTCTGTCGCTCAGGCAATGAAGAACTGGGCCGTATCAAAGGGAGCTACGCATTTTACGCACTGGTTTCAGCCTCTGAACGGTGTAACCGCGGAGAAACACGACAGCTTTATACAGGCATCGCCGGACGGCGGCGTGATAATGGATTTTTCGGGGAAGGAGCTCATAAAGGGCGAGCCTGATGCCTCGTCATTTCCGTCCGGAGGTCTTAGGGCTACATTTGAAGCGAGAGGCTACACCGCATGGGACCCGACATCCTTTGCCTTTATCAAGGGCAGGACTCTGTGCATTCCTACCGCGTTCTGCTCATACAGTGGCGAGGCTATGGATGAAAAGACATCTCTGCTGAGATCCATGGAGGCACTGAACACTCAGGCGCTCAGGGTGCTGCGTATACTGGGAAACGATTCGGTTAAGAGGGTGAATGCAGTCGTTGGCGCGGAGCAGGAATATTTTCTGGTGCCGATCGAGCTTTACGAGCAGAGGCCTGATCTGAGGTTCACCGGACGTACTCTCTTCGGCGTAATGCCGCCGAAGGGGCAGGAGCTTGACGATCACTATTTCGGACCTATCAAGCCTGAGATAAGCAGATTCATGGAAGAGCTCAACGACGAGCTGTGGAAACTGGGAGTCCTTGCGAAGACAGAGCATAACGAGGTGGCGCCTTCCCAGCATGAGCTCGCGTGCATTTTTACAAGAGTCAATGTCACGACCGATCAGAACCAGCTCGTGATGGAAATGATCAAAAAAACTGCTGAGCGCCACGGCTTTGTCGCGCTGCTGCATGAGAAGCCGTTCGACGGAGTAAACGGCAGCGGCAAGCACGACAACTGGTCTCTGGCAACAGACAATGGCGCCAATCTCATGGCGCCGGGCGAGACTCCGCATGACAACGCGCAGTTCCTGCTGTTCCTCTGTGCCGTGATCAGGGCCGTGGATGAATACCAGGATCTCCTGAGGATATCCGTGGCCTCGGCGGGCAACGACCACAGGCTCGGCGCTAACGAGGCGCCGCCGGCTGTCATCAGCATCTTCCTGGGCGATGAGCTCGGCCGCGTGGTTGAAGCCATCATCGCAGGCGAA
>JAFRGH010000040.1 GCA_017433945.1 Mogibacterium sp.
ACCGTTTCATGGCTGTATTCATCTAAAAGGAACGAGCGCAGTCCGTCGTAGCAGGCCTTGTCCCACTCACCGGCGAGCAGCTCGTCCCAGTCATTTCCAGTCTTTATCATGATTATTTGCTAAGCTTGTAGACCGTACCCTGGTTATCTGTAGCGGTCATTATATTGTCTTCATCAATAGTAGCCTTTGCCGATGTCTCCTCGCCGTATTCCATCGTTATGGTGCCGTCATCAGCCTGCTTCCACGTACCTTCGTATTTATCGCCGAGCAGCTCGACCTCGCAGCTGCCGCTCTTATTGAGCTTGAACGCGCCCGGGATCCCGAATCCGAGAGCCTTGGCATCATCCTGTGTCATTACGACATCTCCCGTAGTTATTTCATCTATCGTCCAGTACCCGACCGGACCGCCGCATGAAGCAAGCGTCATAATCATTATCAAAGCAGTCACCACTGCCGCTGCTAATCGTATTTTCATCATCTCAACTTTCCATTACTTTCCCGTAATACCCTCACTGCCGATGATACCACGAGATGCTTCTCTTTTTTTGAAAACAATGTGAATAATATATGCGCACAGCATTCCGAGAATGATACCGAACAATACATCAATAGGATAATGCATGCCGAGATACAGTCTGGAAAGAGCCGTCAAAAGCGCCAGGACCACTGCAAAAATCGACCAGCTGTGTACGGTGCCGGGATCAGCTCCCACCCCTTTCCAGCCAAGGCAGGGCAGCTGATCGTAATTACTGTCCTTTGCCGGTCTGCTTGCGAGGAACATCGCCCAGGCTGTTCCCATCGCACTTGCCGAGTGGCCGCTCGGGAACGATGAATCTCCCGGGTCAGGAAGCAGCCTTATCACGTCTTCGAACACTTCCCAAGGGCGGAGCCTGTCTACCAGAGGTTTGATAACCAGGTTGCAGCAGATAAATGTTAATGCCAGCGATGCCGCGCATATGATGCCGAGCCTCCTGGTCTTGGGCCGTATCATCAGCAGCAGACACAGTATTATCTCTATCGCGCCTGCTTCACTGAGAAATGTTATTCCTTTCATGACAGGCGTCAACCATTCGGCATGCAGCAGATTCTGCAGCCATATCAGCAGTTCGCCGTCAAACTGTAAAATACTGTCCAATGATTACCTCTATAGTTCTTTTCTCATAATTCGGCGGGACAACCAGCTGTAAAGCATTTCTTCAAAAGCCATGTGGTTCGTCCCGCCTCAAATTCAGGTTTATTTGTTCACATCAGCCGCGCATCTGCCCGGACATATCTATACGGCTGATCGGCGAATTATAAGCTGACCTCTTATTTGTACATGCCCTCAGGGTAGTTGATGTATACCTTAGGTATCCTGAGATCGAAGCAGCATGTGATCTCGTAGTTGATCGTTCCGTTGATGCCGGCCAGATCGTCCGCGCTGATCTCCTGATCTCCCTGCCTGCCCATGATCACGATCTCGTCTCCGAGCTTGACATCAGGCACTTCGCTGACATCCACCATGCACTGATCCATGCAGATATTGCCTACGACAGGACACTTGACCCCTCCGCAGAGAACGCTGATCTTGCCGCTGTTCAGTCTCGAATAACCGTCTGCGTAGCCGAGGCCTATGGTCGCGATCTTCGTTTCCTTATCGGATGTGAATTTGCGCCCGTAGCTTACGGATGTTCCCGCAGGAACGGTCTTGAGGTTTACGATCTCAGCCTTAACAGTCATCACAGGTCTCAGGTCGAGGACCTTGCCCTTGAGATAGCCGGACGGCGCGAGTCCGTAGAGTATGATCCCCGGACGGCATGCGTCGAAATGGATCTGAGGGTACATCATGATAGATGCGGAGTTCGCGCAGATCATCTTAGGGTCGAAGCCTGCCGCGTTGAGCTTCTCCATGAACGCGTTGTAGTTAGCGATCTGCATTTCTGTGTACTCTGTCTGCTCTTCGTCAGCAGTCGAGAAATGTGTTATGACGCCTGCAGGATTGATTCCCGGCAGGGCCGCGATCTTTGCGAATTCGCCGACTGCGTAGTCTCTCTCTTCGTCTGTGAACACTCTGTATCCTATCCTGCCCATTCCTGTATCGAGAGCGAAGAGGCACTTGAAATCATCCTCGCCCGCCTCAACAGCCGCATCACTCAGCGCTTTGGCATAATCGTAAGACATGAACACAGGAGTCAGTCCGTATTCGATAATCGTGTCAACACACTGGACAGGTGTGAGTCCGAGAATCACTATGCTTCCCTCGATACCGTCCTCTCTGAGGTTAACACCCTCTTCAATCGTCGCGACAGCATAGTGATCGCAGCCGTTGTAAGCCAGCACCTTCGCGCACTCCGTAGCGCCATGTCCGTAAGCGTTGGCCTTGATAACGCCGATCATGTTCGGACACTCCATCTGCCTCTTGATTTCTTTAACGTTATGGTCAAAAGCCGACATATCGATCTCGGCCCAGACCTGTCTCAAAGTCTCCTTATACATAACACATCTCCTTATATACCTCACCTGCCTTAAGCCGCCCTTAAAAATTCCCCTGACAGCTCAAGGACTGTTTACCTGATATAAATTTTACTCTTAAGGACAGCATATATCAAGAATTGTATGCAGCTCGTTAGTGTCAAGTAAACGTTGGCAACTTACCTGCAATCTTTAAGATTTCGCCGCTGACGCTCCTCCAGGTCAACTTCCTCGCCTTCAAAACAGGTGCTCGGAAGTTCGTGATCGTATATTTTCTCCTCGCCGGAGGGCAGCCAGCAAGCGTGTAACCACGCCCGCTGGTGCGGGAAAGGATATTCCGTGTCGCTTCGTCAACGGCTGCCCGTCCACTTTGCGGCCACAGAGGCCGCTGCAGTGGACAGCGTACTGTCCGTGTGACTCCGCTC
>JAFRGH010000041.1 GCA_017433945.1 Mogibacterium sp.
CAAGAAGAGACGCCGCTTACGAAGAGATCTCCAAGATCCCTGGAGTGGTCTGCCAGAAGCCTGCAGGCGCGTTCTACATGACATGCAAGCTGCCTGTAGACAATATCGAGGATTTCCTGATGTTCATGCTCAAGGAATTCGATGACAACGGTGAAACAGCAATGTTCGCACCTGCGCCTGGATTCTATGCTACAAAGGGCCTCGGCGGAAACGAGATGCGTATCGCATACGTTCTGTCACCTGACAAGATGAGAAGAGCATGCGAGCTCATCAAGATGGGCGTTGCGGCATACAACGCAAAATAGTCTGCAGTAATAATTTTTGAGATAATAATTAAAGAAAACGATCCCAAAGATCAGATCTTAAGGCGGTAGGGGGAAAATCTTTTCCCCCTACGGTTTTTTGAGTGAGTCAACGGGGACGAGTCAATGGGACGGTCCACGACTCATCCATTGACGCAAAAGGAGATTAGAAAATGGCACAACCCAAGCTCTCGCCGATGATGCAGCAGTATTTCAATATAAAGGAGGACTACAAGGACACCATCCTCATGTTCCGTCTCGGGGATTTTTACGAGATGTTTTATGATGATGCCCTGACTGCATCGAGAGAGCTCGAGCTGACTCTGACAGGGCGAAACTGCGGCCTCGAAGAGAGGGCTCCGATGTGCGGTGTTCCTCATCACGCTGTTGATTCGTATATCGTCAGGCTGGTCAAAAACGGCCACAAGGTCGCCATATGTGAGCAGATGGAGGATCCGGCGGCTGCAAAGGGTATTGTAAAGAGAGAGATAACAAGGGTATATACTCCGGGGACTCTCGATCTCAGCGACGTCGGAAGCACGGACGATAATATTTATATCGCCTCCGTCTGCATAGGCGAAGCTGTGACCGCTTTGGCTGTCGCGGACATTTCCACTGGAGAACTCAGTGTAACTGAGTTCGAGGATGATGATGAGCACTCGGGACTTATCAATGAGCTCGCAGTCACAGGCGCGAGGGAGCTTATGATCAGTGAGGATCATTCCGAAGGGATAAAAAGGATAATCAGTGATCATATGCCCGCTCCGTATATCGACGCCGTCGACAGCTCATATTACAGAGAAGCGTCGTGCAGAGAGATAGTCATGAAGCATTTTGGCGTGACGTCTCTGGTTCCTCTCGATCTTGACGGTAAGGAGGAGATGACTGCTGCTGTCGGGGCTCTCCTGATGTATCTTATCGATACGCAAAAAAGCGAGCCGGAACAGATAAGAGATCTCATCATCAAGCGGCGCGGACAGACAATGCAGCTCGACCGGTCCACCATGAGAAATCTCGAGCTTATGGAGACGGTCTACGATCATGAGCTCAAGGGTTCTCTGCTCGGCGTGCTCGGCAGGACGCGAACCGCGATGGGAGGCAGGCTGCTCAAGCAGTGGCTCAGGGAGCCTCTGAAGGACCCTGAAATGATCAACCGAAGGCTGGATGCTGTCGAGGATATCAGGAACAACCCGGCGTGCGCCAATAACATAGGCAGCAATCTCAAAAATGTCTATGATTTTCAGAGGCTCACCGCGCGCGTAGCAACAGGCAGGGCTGACGGCAGAGATCTTATCGCCCTCAAAAAGACTATAGGAAAGCTCCCTGAGATCAGGGAGCAGCTCTCATACCTCGTTTCGTCCATGATAAAGGACATAGAGCGCGACATTGATGATTTTGACGAGCTCTATAATATGATAGACCGCGCCATAGAAGAAGAGCCGCCTCACACCATCACTGAGGGAGGTCTGATCAGACGCGGCTATTCTCATGATCTGGATGAGCTCAAAGGCTCAATTGCCGATGCCAAGGACTGGATAGCGGGTCTCGAAGCGTCCGAAAAGGAGAGAACGGGGATCAAGACACTCAAGGTCGGCTATAACAAGGTATTCGGATATTATATCGATGTCAGCAAGGGCATGGCGGACAAGGTGCCTGAGGACTATATACGCAAGCAGACCCTCGTCAACAAAGAGCGCTTTGTAACACCTGAGCTCAAGGAAAAAGAAGATATTGTGTTCAGCGCCGAGACAAAGATCAACAAGCTCGAATACGAAGAGTTCTGCAGGATAAGAAACGCGGTCGAGCCTTATATCGATGCCCTGCAGCGAGCATCATCCGCTGTAGCGGCTCTCGATGTGCTGCTTTCGTTTGCGAGGGTCTCTTCCGAAAATAATTATGTCAGACCTGTCGTCAACGGCGGCAGCGTCATAGATATCAAAAGAGGCAGGCATCCGGCTGTAGAGCAGCTTATGGGAGCAGGTCTCTTCGTGTCAAACGATGCGTATATAGACATGTCCGACCGCAGCATGCTCATTATCACAGGTCCGAATATGTCGGGAAAATCCACATATATGAGGCAGACTGCCGTGATCGTTCTTATGGCGCAGATCGGCTGCTTCGTGCCTGCTGATCACGCTGAGATCGGCGTCGTCGACAGGATATTCACCCGCATAGGCGCCTCTGACAATCTGTCATACGGACAGTCGACATTCTATATAGAAATGAGCGAGCTCGCGGGTATTCTGAGAAACGCTACAGAACGAAGCCTTATAATACTCGACGAGATCGGGCGGGGCACCAGCACGTTTGACGGGCTGTCGATAGCATGGGCCACTGTCGAGTACCTTTCGGACCCGCATCACAGAGTCAGAACGATGTTCGCGACTCATTACCATGAGCTTACGGAGCTTGCAGAAATATGTGACGGCGTGCATAATCTCTCGGTCGCGGTATCCGAAGAGGGCAGCAACATCGTATTTCTCCATAATATCGTCGACGGACCTGCGAGCAAGAGCTACGGCATACATGTCGCCAGGATAGCAGGAGTGCCCGAAGAGATAAGAAAATCCGCCAGGATCAAGCTAAGAGAGCTCGAATCAGGAGAGATATCTGCTTCAAGGAGTCAGGACAGAGCCTCGGAGGGCAGCGGGATCAATCAGCAGCTGTCGTTCCTGCCTGAGGGATTCAGCATGAATGATGTACGCGAAAGCGAAGAAAGATATGCCGGATACGAGCACGTTATAAGCAGGATAAGAGATATTGATATCAATGTGATGACTCCTCTTGCGGCTTTAAACACGCTGCAGGATATTATAGACGAAGTCAGGGACGC